>DATCVD010000116.1:0-5496 GCA_036567125.1 Pyrinomonadaceae bacterium
GACGGCGACGAGCGCGACTTCCGAAGGGTCGCGCCCCGCGCGCCGCGCGCTCCGTTCGACGCGGGAGCGCACCCCCGCGAGCCGCGCGCCTAAGCCCTCAAAGCTCTCTGCCGCCTCCGTCATCCGTCTGTTTCGTGGCAACTTTTCCGCAACGCGAATATAACAGTCGGCCGCGCGCCGCCGCAACGCGCGTCCACTTTCGTTGCAAACAACAGTCCGCTTGCGCGACACACGAAAGAGTCGGCCGCAGCACTGTATCGTGTAGCGCGGGCGCGCGATCCCTTTCCTGCGCGTAATTTACGGGCCGCTTTCCGCGCCCGCGCCTCTGGCACGCTGCTTGTTACTCAGTCGGGCGGGCATTGAATGGGTTTCAATAACGGAGACGCGCAATCGAACGCGAGGAGGGTTTTGAGATGACGAGGAGCAAGCTGATGTTGGCCGGCATGTTCACGCTGGTGCTGGGCCTGTTCTCGGTGCTGCCGGCTGACGCTTCGGCGCAGGGCTGGTGGGGCAATCAGGACAACAACAGGCGCGAGCGCCGCGATGATCGCCGCGAACGCCGCCGCGAGCGACGCCAAGAGCGCCGCGAGCGCCGCGATGATCGGCGCAACGACGGCGTCTGGAATCAGGGCCGCTACGGCGGCGACCCGCGCTGGGACGGCCGCACGAACCAAGGCCGCTACGGCAACTACGACAACTACCCGAACTACGGCGGCGACTACAACTCGCGCCAGACGGCCTTGAACGCCGGCTACAACGAGGGCATCAAGGAAGGCCGTGAAGATCGCCAGCGCGGCGAGCAGTTCGAGTACCGCGACGAGAGCGACTACCGCAGCGCGACCAAGGACTACAACTCGCGCTACGGCGACCGCGGCATCTACCAGCGCTACTTCCGCGAGGCGTTCGCCCGCGGCTACAACGACGGCTACCGCGGCTACTAACGGCCGCACACACGGAACCGTGAACGCGCCGTCGGCCTAACCGCCCCGCGCTCGTTCACAAACGAAGAGGCTGGCGGCGCGGTTTAACGACCGTGCCGCCAGCCTCTCGTCGCAACCCCGCTTGACACACTCTCGCGCCGGTTCGTAATATTTTCACCCGCACGCGGATGTGGCGGAACTGGCAGACGCGCAGGTCTCAGAAGCCTGTGGCCGTGAGGTCGTGGAGGTTCAAGTCCTCTCATCCGCATTAAGAGCCGTAAATCGTAAATCGTGAATCGTAAATAGGAAGAAGTCTTCCCTCTATTTACGATTCACGATTCACGATTCACGGCTCTTTCAGTTGACCGCCTCCGAGGAGTCGTCCGCGCGCTGCGGCGGGGCGGCGCTCAAGTCCATGACGAGCAGCGGGCGCTCGTCGAAGAGGGTGGAATCGACGAGCGTCTGCACCCAGTAGCGGCCCGGCTCGTAGAAGGTGACGTTGACGAAGATGTTGACGCCGTCGCTTGAGCCGCCCGGCTCGATCTCGAAGCGCGCGGGCTGCGAGGCGACGACGAACTGCTGCCGGTCGGGCGTCAGCACGCGCACCTCCGACAGATACGATCCCTCGCCCTCCCAGCGGTGCACGACCGCGAACTTGATGAGCGTGACGGGCAGTTGCCCGACCGCGACGTTTTGGAAGACGCCCATCAGCGAGAGCTTGTTGCCGACTTCGAGCCGCACGTCTTCGCAGAAGATCGCGTAGGCCAGCTTGAGTCTTTCCTGTAAGTTGCTTTTACTCATCTTCGGTCGAACCGCCCTCCCCTGCCCCGCCGAGACCCGGCCCCGCGCCCCCTGTTCGCCCGAGTCCGCCCGCCCGCGCCCGGCGCGGCGAGTCAGACGCCGAGCATCTCCCTGAAAGCCTGCTCGTCGAGGACGGCGACGCCGAGCGCGCGCGCCTTGTCGAGCTTCGAGCCTGCGTCGTCGCCCGCGACGACGTAGTCGGTCTTCTTGCTGACCGACGAGGTGACGCGCCCGCCGCGCGCCTCGATGGCCGCGCCCGCCTCCTCGCGCGTCAGGCCGTCGAGCTTGCCCGTCAGCACGAACTGCTTGCCCGCGAACCTCTCGTCCGCCGCCGCCGCCGCGCCCGCGGCCAGCTCCGTGCGGACGCCGCGCGCTTTAAGACGCTCGCACAGTTGCCGGTTGCCCTCGTCGTCGAACCACGCGCGGACGCTCTCGGCGACGGTCAGCCCGATCTCCGGCACGGCGTCGAGTTCTTCGACGGTCGCCGCGCTCAGGCGGTCGAGCGAGCGGAAATGGCGCGCGAGCAGCGCGGCCGTGCGCTCGCCGACGTGGCGGATGCCGAGCGCGAAGACGAGTTGCGGCAGGTCACGTTCCTTGCTCGCGCCGATCTGGTCGAGCAGGTTGGTCGCGGACTTCTCGGCCTTGCGTTCGAGGTTCGAGACCGTTTCGAGCGTCAGATCGTAGAGGCCCGACACGTCGCGGACGTGCCCGTCGCGGACGAGCTGTTCGGCGAGCGCGTCGCCTAAGCCCTCGATGCGCATCGCGCGCCGGCCGGTGAAGTGGAGCAGGCGGGCCTTCAACTGCGCCGGGCAGTCGGCCGCGACGCAGCGCGCGACGACCTCGCCTTCGGGCCGCGAGACGACGCCGCCGCAGACCGGGCACTTCTTCGGCATCCTGAATTTTTTCTCTTCACCCGTCCGGCGCGACTCGACCACCTTCAAGACCTTCGGGATGACATCGCCGCCCTTCTCGATCATCACGTAGTCGCCGACGCGAACGCCGAGGCGCTTGATCTCGTCCTCGTTGTGCAGCGTGGCGCGCGCGACGGTCGAGCCGGCGAGCAGCACGGGTTCGAGGATGGCGACGGGCGTGAGCGCGCCCGTGCGGCCGACCTGCACGACGATGTCGACGACTTTCGTCGTCGCCTGCCGCGCCGGGTACTTGTAGGCGATGGCCCAGCGCGGCGACTTAGTGGTCGCGCCGAATTCGTCCTGCAACGCCGTCGAGTTGACTTTGACGACGACGCCGTCGATCTCGTATTCGAGCGCGTCGCGCAGAGCCTCCATGCGGTTGCAGAACTCGACGACCGCGTCGATGTCCGGGCACAGCTCGCGCTCGCTCAATTTGAAGCCGGACGCGGCGAGCCATTCGAGCGCGTGCCAGTGGGAGTCGAACGCCTTGCGTCCGTCGGCGGCGAGCAGGTCGTAGGCGAAGAGGTCGAGGCGGCGCGAGGCGACGACGCGCGGGTCGAGCTGCCTGATCGTGCCGGCGGCGGCGTTGCGCGGGTTGGCGAAGCGCGGCTCCTCCGCCTGCTCGCGCTCGGCGTTGATGCGCTCGAACTCTTTGCGCGACAGGTACGCCTCGCCGCGCACCTCGAAGTCGCGCAGCGCGTTCGAGAAGAGGCCCGCCTGCCCCCGCGCGTCGCCTTTCGCCCCTCTGAGTTTCAGCGGCACGCTGCGGATCGTGCGCGCGTTCTGGGTCACGTCCTCGCCGACCCGACCGTCGCCTCGCGTCACGCCGCGCGCGAGCGCGCCGTCCTCGTAGTGCAGCGAGATCGACAGCCCGTCGATCTTCAGTTCCGCGACGTACTCGACCGCGCGGCCGTCGGCCAGTTTGCGGCAGCGCTCGTCGAAGGCGCGCAGGTCTTCGATGTTGTAGCTGTTGTCGAGCGAGAGCATCGGCCGCCGGTGGACGTATTCGGGGAAGCCCTCGGCGGGGCGGCCGCCGACGCGCTGCGTCGGGCTGTCGGGCGCGACGAGTTCCGGGTGCTCCGCTTCGAGTTGTTGCAGGCGCGCGAGCAGCGCGTCGTAATCGGCGTCGGAGATTTCGGGGTTGTCGTAAACGTAGTACAGCTCTTCGTGGTGTCGGATCTCTTCGCGCAGCGCCTCGATCTCGGCGGCGGCCTGCCCCGGCCCGGTCTGAGTCTTCGCCATCTCGTTCCTTAGCCCGCGTTCGGCACGGTCAACTCCCGCGTCGGGTGCTCGCGCTTGTCGTCTCTGGCGATCTGCGCGAGGCGGTGGACGACGCGGCCGAAGTATTTGACGCCCTGCAAAAAATCTTCGACGCGCACGTTCTCGTCCGGCCCGTGCGGGTTCGAGCCGGCGTAGCCGACGCCGAACGAGGCGACGGGGACGGGCGGGTGCCGCACGCCGCAGACCGCGCCCACGGGCCCGCTCGCCGGGTCGAGCGGGTAGACCACGGGGGCGACGCCGTAAACCTCCGCCGCGCTCTCGACCGACGCGCGCGCCACGGCCGACTTCGGCGAAGCCTTCGCGTAGGGCGCGCCCGCGATCTCCGCGACCTCGATGTCCGAGAAGCCGCGCGTCGCCAGATGCTCGCGCAGCAGGCGGACGACGATCTCGGGCGTGAGATCGGGAACCAGCCGGAAGTCGAGCCGCGCGCGCGCCACGCCGGGAAGGACGGTCTTCGGGCCGGCCTCGGTGTGGCCGGTCTGGATGCCGCAGATCGTGCAGGTCGCGCCGAAGATCAACTCCTTCGTCAGCGCGCGGCCGGTCATGCCGCGCACCCAGCCGCCGATCTTGAACTCGCGCCGCAGCCCCGCCTCGTCCAGTTCGACCGAGCGCAGCGCGCGCGCGTCGTCCTCCGTCATCGGCGCGACGTGCGACGCGAAGCCGTCGACCGTGATGACGCCGTTCGGCGAGACGATCGTGGCGAGCGCCTGCACGAGCCGCCACGCCGGGTTCGGCACGATCCCGCCCCACTTCGAGTGCAGGTCGGCGCGCGCGCCCGCCGCCCGCAGCTCGACGAACGAGATGCCCTTGAAGCCGAGGCTGACGACGAGCCGCCCCTTCGTGTCGCGGTAGCCGTCGTCCCAGACGCAGCCGTCCGCGCGCAGCAGCTCGCCCTGCTCCTGCGTGAACTTGAACAGGCTCGGGCTGCCCAGCCCGTCCTCGCCCTCGACGACGAAGCGCAGGCAGACGGGGAGCTTGCCGAAGGTCTTCTGGTAAGCCTCGACCGCCGCGAGGCGCGCCACCAGATCGCCCTTGCCGTTGGCCGCGCCGCGCCCGTAGAGCTTGCCGTCTTCGACGAGGCCCGCGAACGGCCCGGCCTTCCACTCGGAGAGTTGGCCGACGGGCTGCACGTCGTAGTGGCCGTAAACGACGTGACACGCCGGCCCCGCGCCGAACTCGCCGAAGACGATGGGGAAGCCGCCCCCGATCTTAAAAACCTTCGTGCCCGCCCCGACGCGCTGCATCGCCTGCTCGACGCGCTCGGCCATCGCGCGCATCCCCGTCCCGCGCGCCGCCACCGACGGCATCCGGCAGAGGGCTTGCAGGCGCTCCACGAACGTCCTCGCGTGGCGATCAACGTAACGGTCGAAGCGCGTGAACGGCATAGCTCGAAGCCGTGAATCGTGAATCGTGAATCGTGAATCGTGAATAGATAAAAACTGAGGGGCTAGAGTAGTTAAGCACTAAATTGCGAGTGCTAAACTACTGACGTGCAACAGCGAAACCGGTATTACCGACGTGCTCATATTTCGGAGCGTAAATTCCGGCGACTGGTGCGCTTCTTCGCCTTCGATTTTAGCGCC
>DATCVD010000117.1:0-5179 GCA_036567125.1 Pyrinomonadaceae bacterium
CCTCTTGCCGCCCCGGCGCGCGCCAACACGGCGGCCGCGGCGCAGCAGCCCGGACAGAACTTGCAGGCGTCCGACGCGCTCAGGCGCGGGCGCGACCTGCTCAAGCGCGGCAAGAGCGATCAGGCGCTCCCGCTGCTCGAAACGGCGCTGCGCCTCTACACGCAGAACAACTCGCTGCGGGGCTTGGCCGCCACGCACGACGCGCTCGGCGATCTCTACACGCGGCAGGGCCAGTTCCCGCGCGCCGTCCCGCACTACCGCGAGGCGTTCGAGAAGTTCGCCGCCGCCGACAAGCGCGTCGACGCGACGGCCGCCACGGCCGACCGCCTGACGGGCACGACCACCGGCTCGACCGTCGCCAAGTTCGAGGACAGCGACTTCAACTCGAACCTGATGCTCGCCAAGACGGGCGAGGCGCTGTTCCGCGCCGGCCAAGTCTCCGAGTCGGGCGCGACCTACCAGCGGATGAGCGTGAAGCGGCCCGGCGGCGCGGTCAGCAAGGTCAAACGCTTCGGCGGCTTCGGCGGCTTCGGCGGCCTGCTCGGCGGCGGCGGCGCGAAGGCCGACGTGGCCTCGGCGGCCGCGGGCGTCGCCGGCTCGGCCTACTCGATCCAGCAGAACTTCGAGTTCTACCGCCAGAGCATCCTCTACGCGACCTACGCGCTCGGCCTCGGCCGCGTGGCCTACCACAACAACCAGCTCCCGGCCGCGGAGAAGCATTTTCAGGACGCGCTCGACGTTTTGGGATCGAACCTGCCGGGCATCGGCAACGTCGGCCAGATTCGCCGCTTCCGCGTCGCCGCGCGTACTGGATTAGGCGACGTGGCGATCCGCGCCAACAAGCCTTCCGACGCGCTCAAGCTCTACACCGACGCGGCCAAGGGCGCGACGGCCGACAAGCGGCCCGACCTCGCTTGGCCGGCGCTGCGCGGGCAGGGGCGCGCGCGCCTCGCGATGGCCGCGCAGGAGCGGCCCGGCCAGAAGCGCGTGAAGTTGCAGGAGGAGGCCGTCGCCTCCTACCGCGAGGCGTTGCAGACGATTGAGACTGTGAGGCAGGGAACCGTCCGCGCCGACGAGGCGCGCACGACCTTCCTCGCCACGACGAAGGACGTGTTCGACGAGGCCGTCGCCGCGCTCGCCGAACTCGCGCTCGCCTCGAACGCGGCGGGCGGCACTCTCACGGGGCCGTCGCTCAACTATGCGGCCGAGGCGTTCCGCGTCGTCGAACAGGGCCGCGCTCGCTCGCTCCTCGACATGCTGAGCGAGGGCGGCGCGGAGATCACCGAAGGCGTGCCCGCCGATCTCGTCAAGCGCAAGCAGGCGAACCTCGAACGGCAGCACGAGATCGCGCAGGAGTTGTCGGGCGTCAGCCTGACGGGCGAAGCGCCGAAGGACTCGGTCGAGAAGCTGGAAGCAGAACTCGAAAAGCTTTCCGTCGAGTACGACTCCGTCGAGAACCAGATCAGGGCGGCCAACCCGCGCTATTCGACGCTGACGGCCGCGCAGCCGCTCACGCTCGCCGAAGTCCAGCAGCGCGTCCTGGACGACCAGACCGCGCTCGCCGAGTACGCTCTGGGGCGCGACAGCTCGTACCTCTGGGTGGTGACGAAGTCGGACGGGGCGCTCTACCGCCTGCCGGGGCGAGAGCAGATCGAGCGGCAGATCGCGGAGTTCCGCGATCAGATCGTGCCGCAGAACTTGCGCCGCTCCGTCGTCGAGCTGGCCGGCGAGACGCGCGGCCTCGGCGGCGACCGCGGCCTCGGCGTCGGCACGACGGCCACCTCCGGCGGCAACGCCGGGCCGTTCGTGAAGTCTTCGCACGCACTCTACCAGACGGTGCTCGCGCCGGCCGCGCAGCTCGTCGCCGGCAAGCGCGTGCTCGTCGTGGCCGACGGCGCGCTCAACTACGTGCCCTTCGAGGCGCTCGTCACCGCGCCCGACGGCACGGACTATTCCGCGCTGCCCTACCTCGTCAAGACGAACGAGGTCGTCTACGCGCCGTCGGCCTCGGTCGTCGCGGCCGTGCGCGCGCAGGCCGGGGCCGCGCAGGCCGGGGCGGGGATGCTCGTCGTCGCCGACCCCGTCTTCGACCTGACGGACGCGCGCGCCAAGAGCGTGCCGGCCGCGCAGCCGCAGACGGACGCCGCGCGCAGCAACTACTCGGTCTCGGCCGCCGTCGCCGACATCACGGGCGTGAAGGAAACGCCGACCGCCGGCTTCCGCCTCTCGCGCCTGACCGGCACGCGCACGGAGGCCGAGGAGATCGGCAAGATCGCGCGCGCGTCGGGCCTCGCGCCCGACGTGTGGCTCGACTTCGACGCCTCGGAGGCGAACGTGCGCGCGCGCGACATCTCGAAGTACCGCGTCGTCCACGTCGCCACACACGGGCTGCTGAACACGGAGCGGCCGCAGTTCACCGGCATCGTCCTCTCGCTCGTCGGCAACCGCGAGGCGGACGGCTTCCTCCGCACGGACGAAATCTTCAACCTCCGCCTCGGCGCGCAACTCGTCGTGCTCTCGGCGTGCGAGACGGGCTTGGGCCGCGAGAAGCGCGGCGAGGGCGTCATCGGCTTAACGCGCGCCTTCATGTACGCGGGCGCGCCGACCGTCGGCGTGAGCCTGTGGTCTGTCGCCGACCGCTCGACCGCCGAGCTGATGTCCGACTTCTACAAGCGCCTGCTGACGAAGCAGTCGGCCACCAGCACGGCCGCCCTGCGCGCCGCGCAGCAGCAGATGATCGCGGGCAAGCGCTACAGCGCGCCCTTCTACTGGGCGCCCTTCGTCCTCGTCGGCGACTGGAACAGCAAGACGTAGGGCGGCGAGTCGGAAGCGAGGGCAAGTGAGGCGCGGCCGCGCAAACAGTGCGGCCGCGCCTCTCGCTTTGGGCCGGCCGGGAGCGCCGCTGCTTCCCACCGCGCGCCGCGTGCTGTAAACTTTTGCCGGTTTAGCACCCAACAAAATCCTCGGCAGAAGGCTCGCGGGCGTTGGCCGCGCGGGCCGGGAGTTTGCAGATGGCTGAAGCCTCGAAGCAGGCCGCGCCCTTCGTCCCCGTCGCCGACGGGGCGGCGCTCGATGAACTGTTCGCGCGCTCGCAAGACGCGCCCGTCCTGCTCTTCAAGCACAGCACGACGTGCCCGATCAGCGCGCACGCCTACCGCGAGATGTCGCGCCTCGACGCGGGCGCGGCCGGCTCGGTCGCCCTCGTCGTCGTCCAGACCGCGCGCCCCGTCTCGAACGAGATCGTCTCGCGCACCGGCGTCCGCCACGAGTCGCCGCAGGCGATCGTGCTCCGGCGCGGCGAGCCGGTCTGGACCGCCTCGCACTACGACATCACGGCCGCCGAGGTCGAGCGCGCCGTGCGAGAGAATGAATGAAAAGCTGTTAGCGATTAGCCGTTAGCCGTTAGCCGGAAGCAACTGGCTTCCAGCTTTCTTTCTCGCTTTGGTTTTTGGTTTTGCTAACGGCTAACGGCTAACAGCTAACGGCTTCTTATGACTGAGACGCGACGCGGGCCGGCGGTCGAGCCGCGCGAGATCGTGCAGGAGGGCGGGAGCGCCCTGCGGATCGTGTGGGGCGACGGGCGAGAGTGCCGCTACGGGGCGGCCGAGTTGCGGCGGGCCTGCCCGTGCGCGCAGTGCGTCAACGAGTGGACGGGCGAGCAGGTGCTCAGACCCGAAAGCGTCGCGGAGGATTTGACGGTCGAGGGCGTCGAGATCGTCGGCCGCTACGCCCTCAACTTCCGCTACGGCGACGGCCACCAGACCGGCATCTACAGCTTCCGCCTCCTGCGCGAGCTGTGCGAGGACGAAGGACGTGAATCGTGAATCGTGAATCGTCAATCGAAAGAACAGTTTTCTTTCCGTTGACGATTCACGATTCACGATTCACGATTCACGGCTTTTTGCGATGAGTGCGGCGCGCAAAATACTTGTGGTTGAGGACGACGAGGATCAGCGCGAGCTGATGCGGCGGACGCTCGCCCGCCAAGGCTACGACGTGACGGCCGCGCAGGACGGCATCGAGGCTTACGAACAGGCGCTCCGCCTGCGGCCCGACCTGATCATCACGGACGTTTACATGCCGGCGGCCGACGGCGCGCACCTCGTCCGCCGCGTGCGCGACACCGAGGGGCTGGCCTCGACGCCGATCCTCGTCACCACCGGCTACGGGACGGGGTCGGCCGCGCTGATGCTGTCGCAGGGCGCGGACGCCTACGAGCCGAAGCCGGTCGATCCCGGCGCGCTGCTGGCGACGGTCAGGCGGCTTTTGTCGGCCGGCGGCGATTGATGTGATAATGGGCGCGAAAGAATTTCCGCGTGGTGACGGCGAGCGAGGGGTGTGAGGGATGCAGGAGGCCATCGGCTGGGCCAGCTCGATCATCCTGCTGCTGACCATCGGCAAGCAGGTCTATAAGCAGTGGAAGGAGGGGTCGAGCGAGAACGTCTCGCGCTGGCTCTTCATCGGGCAGACGGCGGCCTCAATCGGCTTCTTGGTTTATAGCTGGCTCGTGCGGAACTGGGTCTTCGTCTTCACGAACGCCTTCATGGTCGTCAACGCACTCGCCGGACTGGCAATCGTCCTGCACCACCGACGACGGGAGAAAGCGGAAGCTGGGGGCTAGGAGTTAGGGTTTAGGAGTTAGGGAAGAAAAACCTCTGAACTACTAAATCCTGGCCCCTAGCCCCTAGCCCCTAACACCTGTACTTATGAACGAGAGAGACTTTTTCGACGAGCGGCGCGAGGCGAAGCGCGCGAGCTTCTCCTGCCCGTTCTGCCGGCAGCGCGACGACTACGAGGTGCTCTGGCTGCGGCGCACCAAGAAGCGCGCCGTGCCGCGCGGCGCGAGCGAGCAGGATCGGCGCAACTTCGACCGCGCGCGCGATCACATGGTGCGCGTCGACGACATGCTCGTCTGCAAGAGCTGCCGCAAGCGTTTCGACATCCCGAACTCGCAGTCCGTCGTTTTCATCTGACGCGAGATCGCGAACGGTCGCGGCCGGCGCGCGCCGCCGACACCGGAGGAGTGTGATGGAAGAGCTGATCAGACAAGTCACCGAGCGCACCGGGATTTCCGAGGAGCAGGCCCGCACGGCCGTGCAGACCGTCCTCGGCTACCTGCAAAACAACCTGCCGGCCGGCATCTCCCAGCAGCTCGGCGGGCTGCTCGGCGGCGGCGGCG
>DATCVD010000118.1:0-4758 GCA_036567125.1 Pyrinomonadaceae bacterium
GACGGCGGCGGCGAGCCGGGCCTCGGCTGCTGCGTCCCGGAGCCCGCGGGCGGCGTCTGCTGCTGCGTCGAAGACGGCGGCTGCTGCGTCCGGCCCTGCGCGAGCGTGGCGGCCGGCGCGCAAAGGAGCGCCGCCGCGAAGAATGTGGATGAAACAGTGCGTCGAACATTCATAACACTTCAACTAAGGCGCGCGCGTCAGCCATCAGGACGAAGGCGCGCTCGTTAACTCTGCCGCCGACACTTTCCGCGGAGTGTGACTAACACCCCGCTCGGTCACGAAAAAGGCGTGGGAGGTGATCAGTCCCGGCCTTTACAGTTCTGACGCCCGCGTTCAGTCGCCCGCCGCCGGGTCTGTGTAAGTGTCCGCCCCGGCCCGCCGCGTGAGCGCGCCGCCCGTGGTGCGGGGCGGGCGACGCTTGAAGGAGGCCGCGACCGAGGCGTAAGCCTCCGAGATGCGACGGCCCGCGCCGCCCTTAAAGTTGCCGAAGCGGTTGCCCACGTAGCCCCACACGCGCGACTCCTTCGCGTCCTCGAAGAGCGAGTAGAAGACCGGCACGGCGAGCAGGGTCAGCAGCAGGCACATCGACTGGCCGCCGACGACGAGCACGCCGATGGAGCGGTTCGTGGCCGCGCCCGCGCCCGACCCGATGATGAGCGGGATCATGCCGGCGACGAGCGCGATGGTCGTCATCAGGATCGGGCGGAGGCGGTCGCGGTTCGCCTGCAGGATCGCGCCGTAGCGTTCCATGCCGCGCGCGCGCAGCGTGTTCGTGTGATCGATCTGGAGAATCGCGTTCTTCTTGACGATGCCGAAGAGCAGCAGGATGCCGAGCGCGGAGAAGATGTTCAGGCGCTGCCCGGCGATGAGCGTCGAGAGCAGGGCGAAGGGCACCGAGAGCGGCAGCGTCAGCAGGATCGTGACGGGGTGGATGAACGACTCGAACTGGGCGGCGAGGATCAGGTACATGAAGACGAACGAGAGCGCGAAGGCCAGCATGAAAGACTGGTTGGCGCGCTGCAACTCCTTCGACTGGCCCGTCACGCCCGTGCGATACCCCTGCTCCATGTTCAGCTCGTCCGTGTAGCGCTGGGCCGCGACGATGGCCTCGGACTCCGAAGCAGACGGCGCGACGCTGGCCGAGATCGTCACCTGCCGCTGGCGGTTGAGGCGGCTGATCGAGGCGGGGCTTTCGCCGTCTTCGAGCCTGACCAGTTTTTCCAGCCCCACCGTGCCGCCCGACGCGGAGGCGACGGTGAACTCGCGCAGAGACTCGCGGCTGCGGCGGTACTGCTCGTCGGCCTGCACGACCACGTCGTACTGATCCGAGCCTTCGCTAAACGTCGTCACGCGCTGCCCGGCGGCGAGCGTGTTCATGGCCTGCGCCACGTCGCCCGCTTCGACGCCGAGGTCGGCCGCGCGGTTGCGGTCGATGATGACCCGCACCTCGGGCGTGCCCGGCTCGATTGATCGGTCGGCGTCGCGGAAGTTCGGGTCTTCCTTCAGACGGTCGACGAGCCGCTTCGAGTACTCGTCGAGCTTCTGCATGTCGGGGCCGCTGATGAAGAAGCCGAGCGAGGAGCCGCCGCGCCCGCCGCCGCCGATTGACGCGCCGATTGACGAGGTGCCGGAGACGCCGATCTCGAACTCCTTCGGGTACTTCCGCCGCTGGATCATCTGGCGCGTTCGCTGGATGAGTTCGGTCTGCGACATCTCGCGGTCGCCGACGGGCACGAGCCTGACCTGCACGGAGCCGGAGTTCGGCCCGCCGCCGCGCCCGAAGCCGGCGAGCGCCAGCGTTGACTCCACGCCCGGAATCTGCTCGCGCACGTCGCGCGAGATGCGCTCGATGACCGACTGTGTCGCGGGCAGGCTCGTGCCCTGCGGCGTCCGCAGTGAAATCTGGAAGGCCGACTCGTCTTCGTCGGGCAGGAAGTTGTA
Source organism: Pyrinomonadaceae bacterium (assembly GCA_036567125.1). Lineage (GTDB taxonomy): Bacteria > Acidobacteriota > Blastocatellia > Pyrinomonadales > Pyrinomonadaceae > JAIVGV01. The sequence continues at coordinate 1,942 of DATCVD010000118.1, forward strand.
GCCGACCCAGCTGTAGAGCGGCCAGATCGAGGCGACGACCGCGACGCAGACGACGACGATCACCCAGCGGTGCGCCATCGACCACCGCAGCATCCACATGTAGGTGCGATCAATCGGCCGGTAGAAGCGCCCCTCCTTCGACGAGTGGGCCGACGGCGCGGCTTCGTGCCCCGCGCCGAGTCCGCGCGCCGCGCCCTCTTCGGCCGCCGCCGGCGGCACGCCTTCGGGCGTCTCGGTATCCTTCCGGGGCTTGATCCAGCGCGCCGCGAGCATCGGCGTCAGCGTGAAGGAGACGACGAGCGAGACGGCGATGGCCGCCGCCGAGGTCAGCCCGAAGGAGGACATGAAGCGGCCGACGATCCCGGTCATGAAGGCGACGGGGATGAAGACGGCGAGCAGCGAGAGCGTCGTCGCCATGACGGCGAGGCCGATCTCCTTCGTGCCCTCGATGGCCGCCTGAAAGGGGTGCATCCCCTTCTCCTCGACGAAGCGGTAGATGTTCTCCAGTACGACGATGGCGTCGTCGATCACGATGCCGACCATCAGCGTCAAGGAGAGCATCGTCATCTGGTTGAGCGAGTAGCCGAGCCACGCGATGACGGCGAAGGAGGCGATGATCGAGACGGGGATGGCGAGCGCGGCGATGATCGTCGAGCGGAAGTTCCAGAGGAAGAGGAAGACGATCAGGGCCGCGAGCAGGCCGCCGACGATCAGGTGCTCCTCGATGGCGTGCAAACTCGTCTCGATGAACTCCTGCTGGTCGCGCGTGACGGCGATCTTGAGGTCGGGCGGGAGCAGCGGCGTGATCTCGGCCATGCGCTGCTTGACGGCCTCGATGACGGCGACCGTGTTCGCGCCCGACTGCTTGCGGATCGCGAGCGAGACCGACGGCACGCCGTCCAGGGTCGCCGCCGAGGAGGGATCGACGCCGCTGTCCTCGACGCGGCCCACGTCGCTGACGCGGACGGCGTAGCCGTTCTTCGTCGCGACGATCACGTCGTTGAACTGCTCGACCTTCTGGACGCGCGACATCGTGCGGAGCGTGACCGTCTTCGCGCCCTCGTCCAGCCGCCCGCCGGGCAGTTCGAGGTTCTGCGCGCGCAGGGCGTTGACGACCTCCGTCACCGACAGGTTGTAGGCGCGCAGCCGCTCCGGATCGACGTAAACTTTGATCTCGCGCTGGCGGCCGCCGAAGATGACCACCTCGCCGACGCCGTCGGCCGACTCGATGCGCTCCTGAATCTGGTTCTGGACGATCTGCGTCAGCTCGATGGAGGAGCGCGGCGCGCTGATGGCGTACTGGAGGACGGGCGTCGAGTCGGGGTCGGACTTGCGGACGATGGGCGGGTCGACCGTCTCGGGCAGCCGGCGCAGGATGGTGCTGACCTTGTCGCGCACCTCCTGCGTGGCGAGGTCGGGGTCTTTCTCAAGGTTGAAGGTGATGGTGACGTTCGAGGAGCCTTGCGAGGAGGTCGAGCGCATCTCCTCGATGCCGGGCACGGTGTTGACCGCGCCCTCGATGATGTCCGTCACCTCGGTCTCGATCTCGGCCGGGGCCGCGCCGGGGTTCGACGTTTGCACCGACACGGTCGGCACGTCGATCTTCGGGAAGCGGTCGACGCCGAGCGTGAAGAAGGCGAACCCGCCGACGACCGTCAGCAAAAGGATGATGACGGTCGCGAAGACCGGCCGCCGCACGCAAATCTCAGCCAACTTCTGCATGGAACAAACCCCGGATCAGTAGCCAACAGTCAGTAAGAACTTCGCCGGCGAACCGTCAGAAAAAATCTTCGCCCGCAACCGCCGGAAGTTCCGTCGCCAGTACCTTCGATGCTCAGCCCGCACGGCCGCCGCCCGTTTCTTTACTGCGGCCGGACGCGCGCGCCTTCGTAGAGTTGCTGGAGGTTGCCGGTGGCGACCGTGTCGCCCTCGCCCACGCCCGAGAGGATTTGAATCCACTCGCCCTCGTCGGCCCCGATCTGCACGACGCGCAGGCGGGCCGTCTGGCCGTCGATGACGAAGACGCGGAACGACTTCGTGTTCTCGTCCGGGAGCACCGCGGCGCGGGGCACGAAGACGCTGCGGCCCCCGCCCTCGCGCGTGATGCGCGCCGTGGCGAACATGCCCGACCGCAAGGCGTTGTCCGAGTTCTCGACGGCCGCCTCGACGGTCGCCGCGCGGGAGACCGGATCGACGGCCGGGTTGACCGCCGTCACGCGGCCGGAGAAGCGGCGGTCGCGGTGCGCCTCCACTTCGAGCGAGACCGCCATGCCGGGCCGGATGAACGGCACCTCGGCCTCCGGCACCTGCAACTGCAACTTGAGGGGGTTGGTGCGGAGCAGCGTGACGGCGTTCGTCGAGGGGGTGATGTATTCGCCGACGGCGACGGGGCGGTCGCTGATGTAGCCGGCGTAGGGGGCGCGGACGGTGGCGTCGGCCACGGTCTTCTCCGCGATGGAGACGGCGGAGCGCGCCGACTCGACCTGCGCCTGCGCGCTCTGCACCGCCTGATTGCTCTGGCGCGCGGTGTTGACCGCGGCTTCGAGCTGCTGGCGGGCGGCGTTGACGCGCGAGCGCGCCGTGTCGCGCGCCGTGCGGTACTGATCGTAGATGCTCAAAGCCACGTCGCCCGTCTCGACCAGCTCGCGGTAGCGGCGCTCGTTGGCCTCGGCGAGCCGCAGCTCGGCCTGCGCCTGTTCGAGGCTTGAGCCGGCCGCCCTCACCTCGGGGATCGCACTGGATTCAAAGTTCCCGCCCGGCCGCAGGCCCAGCCGCGCCTCGGCCTGCCGGACGCCGGCGACGGCCTCCTGCACGCCG
>DATCVD010000119.1:0-3355 GCA_036567125.1 Pyrinomonadaceae bacterium
CCGCCTCCATGCTCCCGCCGGCGGCGCGCGGCGAGACGGTCTCGGAGGCCGCGCCGCTCAGCCAGTCGGCGTCGTCCGCCAGATCGAGCGTCGTCACGGAGTCGCGCGCGGCGCGTGTCTGTCGTCGCTCGGTCGTCGAGAAGCGCGCGTAGAGGGAGGCGAGGCAGGCGAGCGTGGCGAGGAGCAGGAGCGCGCGGTTGAAGAGCATGTCCGCGTCGTAGCCGACGGCGAGGCTGTTGAAGTAGTCGGCGCTGTGCGCCCGCGGGTTGCCGGGGTAAACGTTCATCAGCAGCGGGTCGGGGAGGACGCGCCAGCGCCGGGGCAGGCCGCGCGCCGCGACCTGCAAGCCCATGTAGAGCACGTAGAGCGAGGTGACGAGGCCGTAAACCAGCCTGACGCTGCGCGAGAGCGTGCCGACGGCGAAGCAGACGGCGGCGAGCAGGAGGCTCGGCGCGGCGACGAAGAAGAGGAAGTGTTTGCAGTAGGGCGTGAGGCGCGCCGGCTGCGCGATCATCCCCCCGCGCGTGAACCCTTGCAGCGCGAGCAGCGTCAGCGCGAAGCACGACTGGCAGGCGAGGAGCACGAGGTAGTTGCCGACGAATTTCCCCAGCAGGTACTCGGCGCGCGAGAGCGGCTTCGAGAAGATGAGCGGATCGACGCCCGTGCGGTAGTCGCGCACGACGGGGTCGGCCATCAGCAGCGCGACGAAGAAGGGCGTCGTCATGAAGCAGAAGCCGGTCAGGCAGCGCACGATGTAGTAGTCGCTGTTGACGGCCCAGCCGTAGTAGACGGCCGCGCCCCAGCCCCACCACAGCAGGGCGTTGGCCGAGAAGAGCGCGGCCATCACGTAGGGCGCGACGCGGCGGCGGTTGAACAGCAACTCGGCGCGGAAGACGGCCGCGAAGTTGGCGAAGGCCGAACCGCCCCGCGCGGCCGTCGTCAGTGCGAACTCGCCGGTCAATTCAAGCTCTCCGGCCTCGCCGTCAGGCCGAGGTAGTAGTCTTCGAGCGTTGGCTGTGCGGGCGCGAACTCCTCGCCGGGTCGCGCGCCCGGCGAGAGCGCGCGCAGGCGCACGCGCCCCTCGAAAGCCTGCGACGAGATGACGCGCAGACTTTTTCTCAACCCGGCCGCGCGCTCGCGTTCGACCGTCGCCTCCCAGACCGAGCCGGCGACGGAGGCCAGTGCTTCGCGCGGCGTCGTCGCGGCGACGATCCGGCCGCGGCGGATGACGGCCATCCGCGCGCAGAGGCTCGACACGTCCGAGACGATGTGCGTGGAGAGGAGGACGACCGCCTCGTCGTCGGCGATCTCGGCGAGCAGGTTGTGGAAGCGGACGCGCTCTTCGGGGTCGAGTCCGGCGGTCGGCTCGTCGACGACGAGCAGCTTTTGCCGCCCGATCAAAGCCTGCGCGATGCCGAGCCGCTGCCTCATGCCGCCGGAAAAGCCGCCGACCTGCTGCGCGCGCTCGGCCGCGAGGTTCACGCGTTCGAGCAGCGCGCCGACGAGCGCGCGCCGCTCGCGCGCGTCGGCGACGCCTTTGAGGCGCGCGAAGTAGTCGAGCGTCTGCTCGGCGGTCAGCGTCGGGTAGAGTCCGAACTCTTGGGGCAGGTAGCCGAGCACGCGGCGCGCTTCGGGCCTGCGCCGGATGAAGTCGATGCCGGCAACCTCGACCGCGCCCGCGTCGGCGTCGAGCAGCGTGGCGAGGATTTTCATCAGCGTCGTCTTGCCCGCGCCGTTCGGCCCGAGCAGCCCGAACATGCCGGGCGCGACTTCGAGCGACACGTCGCGGAGCGCCTGAACGCCGTTCGCGTAGGTCTTGCTCAGTCCTCTGATCGACAGCATGGGCGGACACGACGGACGGGAGCCTCAGGGTGAAAAGGCGTGACGAAACCTTTCGACGCGCGCGCGGCCCCGTTTGTTCCCGCGACTTCGGCCGCGGGCCGCGCAGTCGGCGCGGCGCGGGCGTCCGCAACTACCGCGCGCCCTGCTGCGGGAGGGCGGTGACGAAGGGCGGGCGCTCGATCTGGCCGACGCAGGAGGCGTCGAGGCCGTCGGCCGTCCCGCGCTCGATGAAGGCGGCGGTGAGGCGGTCGGTGCAGTCGTAGGCGGTGTGCGTGCCGTTGCGGATGCGGATCTGCCGGCCGCGCGTGTAGTCCGAGAGCACGGCCGCCGCGCCCCACGGCGGCGTGACCGGATCGAGATCGCCGGAGAGCATCAGGACGGGGACTTCGGTCTTGACCGCGTCGAGGTAGCCCGCCGGGAGCGCACCCCGCGGCCACGACTCGCAGGCGCGCGCGTGCTGGCGGACGCGGTAGTCGCCGTGGAACGTGCCGGCCGACTCGCGCCTGATCTCCTCGTCGGTGATGAAGGGGAAGCTCTCGGAGCAGGTGACGGACAGGTGCATGCCGCGCGCGATTCGCGCGCCGTCGAGCCGGCGCACGAAGTTGTAAGCGATCTCGGCGAAGCGCGCGTAAGCGCCGCCGTGCATCTCGTGGACGAGGAGCGGGAGCAGCGCCGTCAGGTTCGGCTGGTAGAGCATCACGCGGACGAGTTCCATCAGCGCCTCGCGCGTCATGGTCAACTGCTGCCGCCGACGGGTGACGGGGTTGGTGGCCTCGAAGGTGGCGGGCGTCCTGCCGAGGCGCGCGTGCAGCTCCGCGAACTCCTCCCTGAGCCGTGGGAACGCGGCGCGGCAGCGCGCGTCCGCGTCGCAGTCGGTGAACAGTCGGGCGAGCGCGCCCTCGACCGCCTTGGCGAAGGGCAGCGCCATCTTGAAGTTGAGGGGCGCGACCCCGAAGACGGCGGCCGTGCGGACGCGCGACGGGTAGAGGCGTAGGTAGGCGAGCGCGGCCGTCGAGCCGTAGGAGCCGCCCGCGACGTTGATTCGCCCGTACCCGAGCGCCCCGCGCACCTCTTCGAGGTCGGCCATGGCGACGGGCGTCGTGTAGAGACGGAGGTCAGCGATCTTCTCAAGCTCCGAGCGGCACGCGCGCACGCGCTCGACGGGGAACGGCTCGCCGAAGTAAACGCGCATGTCGTCCGCGTCGCCGCGCAGGTTGCAGTTGAGCGGGTTCGACTCGCCCGTGCCGCGCTGATCGACTAAGACGACCTCGCGCGTGCGCCGCAGGTAGGTCATCAGCGGCGCGGCGGCCGACCCGGTCGCCGCCGCGCCGGGGCCGCCGACGAAGTAGAAGACCGGATCGGGCGCGGGCCGCGCCGTGAGCGGCGGCAGCACGACGATCTTCAAACTGATCTTCCGCCCGCGCCGCGCCGCGCGATCCTCGAAGACCTCGTAGCGCCCGCACAGCGCGTCGCGCGGCGCGGCGGGGCTGTCGCAGGGCGCGAGGCGCACGCG
>DATCVD010000120.1:0-4040 GCA_036567125.1 Pyrinomonadaceae bacterium
CCGCGCGGGCGAGCGCGGCGCGGCGCTGGCGACGGCGCTGATCCTGCTGGTGCTGATGGGCATCGTCGCGGCCTCCATCGTGGCCGTCGCCACGGCCGAGGTCAGCGTCGCCAGCGAGGACTTGCAGCAGATGCGCACCTACCAGTGCACGCAGGCGCACCTCGAACACATGACCAACCAGTTCAGCGACCTGTTCCAGAAGACCAACAGCCCGACCGCGTCGCAGCTCAACCAGATCGCCTCGGCCGCGCCCGCGGGCCTCGCCTCCGAGGGCTTCAGCTTCGTCAACCCGTCGCTCGCCCTCGACAGCCAGAAGCTCGCCATCTACCGCGCCCGCTCGACCAGCACGACCTCCGCGTGGCCGACCGTCGTGCTCCCGCCGGGCAGCACCGCCTTCGCCGGCCTCTTCGCCAGCCTCGTCCCCTACCGGATGCGCTCGACCTGCCACTTCGACGCGACCGGCACCGAGGTCACGCTCGAACGCGAGATCAACAGCTACCTGATCCCGCTCTTCCAGTTCGGCATGTTCTCGGACGGCGACATCGAGCTGCACCCCGGCCCGGCCTTCACCTTCAACGGCCGCATCCACGCCAACGGCAACGTCTACCTGAACGGCGACGTGACCCTGCTCAACAAGGTGACGACCGCCAACGAGATCGTCACCGACGTGATCCGCAACGGCAGCACGCGCTCGGGCGCGAACGTCCGCGCCATCGTCGGCGGCGTGACCGCGCAGCTCACGCAGGGCAGCGCCGAGGGCGGCCCGAACTTCGGCGCGACCAGCAGCACGCAGCGCGGCTACGCGCCGGACTCGCCGACGGGCGCGCCCGACCCGAACTGGGACACCAACTCGACGCTGCCGGCCGCGGCCGGCGTGCCGAACCGCTTCGGCGGCCAGATCGTCACGCGCAGCACCGGCGCGACGAAGCTCAAGCTGCCGCTCGAACTCGGCGGCAACCCGACGCGCGAGATCATCAAGCGGCGGATGCCTAACGACGACGCCACGCTCTCCGAGGGCCGCTACCACACGAAGGCCAAACTCCGCATCCTCATCGACGACGAAGGCCCGACCTCGGCCGCCGGCATCCCGGCGGGCGCGGGCGTCACCCTGAGCACCTTCCGCCCGCTCATGCTCGGCAACGGCCGCGCCCTCTGGCGCGTCGACAACAACGGCAGCTACGTCGAGACGGCGTCCACCGCCACGCAGCAGCCCTCGCTCTCGCCCTGCTCCTCCTCGGGGCAGGCCGACACCGTCCGCAGCGTGAAGAGCCCGACGGGCGCGATCACGACCGCCGACTGCTCGCCGAACAACCGCATGATCCCGCGCGGGGCCGGCATCCGCGGCCGCGTCTTGATCCAGATCATCGACGCGAACGGCGTCGCGCGCGACGTGACGCAGCAAATCCTCTCGATGGGCATGACCGTCGGCGAGCCGAACGCCATCCTCCACTTCCAGCGCCCGATGTGGGCCGCCTTCCTGCAAGGCAGCCGCGACCGCACCGGCACTTCGACCAGCCTCAACCAGCTCGTCAACATCGTCAACAACTCGAACCTCGCGGCCGACGGCGAGATCAGATTCTCGGCCAGCCTCCCGGTCGTCGACCCGACCACCGGCTTCCTCACGCAGGTTCAGGACGAGACCGGCTCGCCCTCGCGCGCCCCGACGCCGTGGCCGACGCCCGCCACGCACGTCTCGGGCACGTTTAACCCGGGGATGTGGAACTCAATCGTCCCCATCAACGTCTACAACATCCGCGAGGGCTGGATTAACTCCGGGCTGGCGAAGCAGAACGTTTACGAGCGCGGCATCACGCAGGTCGTCGAGATCAACATGCGCAACCTCGTGCGCTGGCTCGACGGCGTTTACGACTCGAACCTGCTGTCGGGCACCCCGGCCGCCAGCGGCAACATCGACGCGCCCGACGGCTACGTCATCTACTTCTCCGACCGCCGCGGCGACTCCATCAAGCAGGAGCAGGATTCGAGCGGCGCGGTGCTCGCGACCACGAACGGGACGGTGGACAACGAGGACATCTACGGCCCGAACAACTCGCTCGACCCCGGCGAGGACGTGATCGATCACGGCCCCGACCTCGCGTCGGGCGGGCAGAAGAAGGGCACGCTTCAGGTCGACCTCTGCGAGCTGCCCAGCCCGGCCGTCTTCCCGGCCGGCTTCCCCATCCCGGCCACGCTGGACAACCGCCTCAGGCGCGCCCGCGAGGTGTCGCAGTGGTCGAACGTCATCCCGACGGCGAACGCCTGCGGCCCGGCCGGCACCGCGAGGTTCTTCCGCAGCGCCGTGCGCATCTTCAACGGCGAGAACCTGCGGACGACCGGAGCGGCGGGCCGCCTCTCGGCGACGAAGGGCATCACCTTCGCCACCGAGAACATGCTCTACCTCTGGGGCAACTACAACACGACCGGCATCAACACCGCGCCGGCCGGGAGCGCCTCCTCCATCAACGACTGCTCGGTCGCCGGGGCCTCCTGCTACCTCGGCAATCAGGTGCCGGCGTCAATCGTCTGCGACGCCATCTTCCCGCTCTCGAAGACGTGGTTCGACGCCTCGTCGGCCCTCTTCCCCGAAGGCGACCTGACGCGCATGGCCGACGCCAACGCGCTCGGGGTCACGGACGAGACCTCGGTGCGCAGCGGCATCGTCGCCGGCAACAACCTCTCGGCGATGTCCGGCACGCCCGACGCCGGCAACGGCGCGGACTCGCGCATGTCGGGCGGCATGCACAACTTCCCGCGCTTCCTCGAAAACTGGGCCTCGCCGCAGAAGCGCTGGAACTTCACCGGCTCCTTCGTCCCGCTCTACCGCTCGACGCAGGCGATGGGCCAGTGGAACTACTGGGACTCCTACGTCATCTACGGCGCGCCGATCCGCAACTGGTCTTTCGACACCACGTTCACCGACCCGTCGAAGCTGCCGCCGGGGACGCCGACCTTCCAGTACATCGAGCCGACCGGCTTCCGCCCGGTCGGCTACTGACGCCCGCGATCGACCGCCGACGCCTTCAAGGTCATCCCCACGAAAGAGGCGGGCGGAGCACCGACGTGCTCCGCCCGCCTCTTTTCGTCCGCGATCCTGAGCCGGGCGCGCCGAACGGCCGCGTCGATTTAACGGGCGGCCGCCGCGCCGTCAAGCCGGCAGCTTCACGTACCTCATGCCGCGCCGGATGATCCGCTGGCGGCGCGCGACGCGGCGCGGGTGCAGCTTCGGGTTAAACTCCGTGCGCGGGTTCGGGATCATCGCCGAGAGGTGCGCGGCCTCGTCCTCGGTCAACTGCGCGGCCGACTTGCCGAAGTAAGTCCGCGCGGCGGCCTCCGCGCCGTAGATGCCGTCGCCCCACTCGATCACGTTGAGGTAGATTTCGAGGATGCGCCGCTTCGGCACGTTGCGCTCCATGAAGTAGGTGATCGCGGCCTCGCGCGCCTTGCGGACGAAGGAGCGCTCGGTCGAGAGGTAGAGGTTCTTCGCCAGCTGCTGCGAGATGGTCGAGGCCCCGCGCTTGAAGCTGGGCATCGCCGGGATCCAGCTCGACTGATCCTCGCCCGACTCCTTCGCCTCCTTCGCGGCCTCGCGCTGCGCCTCGTCCCAAGCCTTCTGGATCGCGTCGTAGTCGAAGCCGTCGTGCGCGGCGAAGTTCGAGTCCTCGCCCGCGAGCACGGCGCGCTGCAAGTTGACGGAGATGCGCTCCAACGGAACCCACTGCTGCACGCGCCGCGGCTGCTCGCCGCGCCCGCGCGCCTCCTGCAAGCGGGTCTCGATGAGCGCCGTCGTCTCCGGGTTCTGGTCGCGCAGCCGCTTGACGCGCGGGAACGTCACGACCTCGTAAACGATCGTCAGCACGACGAACGCGAAGACGCCGAGCGCGACCGCCTTGATCAGCTTCCAGACTTTCCGCATCGGACGAACCGGACTCCTGACTGAAACCCGCCGGGCGCGGGGCACGACAAAATTATAACCGAACCGCGGCGCGTCCGACTGCCGCGCGCACCCGCCCCCGTCCGCGCGTGCCGCCCGCGCGGCTCAG
>DATCVD010000121.1:0-2554 GCA_036567125.1 Pyrinomonadaceae bacterium
CGCCGCAGCCGACGCAGTCGGCCGGCTGGTCGCAGGCCGGCAGTTGGCAGCAGCCGCCGCCTCAGCAACCCATGTCGTCGCTCGCGCAGCCGCGCAAGCGGCGCGTGTGGCCGTGGGTCGTGGGCATCCTCGGCGTGTTCGTCGTCGGCGTGGTCGCGCTGCTCGGCGTCATCGGCTACGTCGGCTACAAGGCGGTCAGGGAGGCCGAGCGGCAGGCGACCGCTTCGCGCAAGGCGGGCGCGCCGCCGGCCCGCGCCGACTTGCAGACCTACGTCAACTCGCCCACAAGCTTCACCGGCACGCTCAAGGATCACTACAGCGACTTCTCCTTCCAGTACCCGGCGAGCTGGGTCTTGAAGGAGCAGCCCGGTCAGAGCAGATCGAACTTCGTCAAGGTCGAACGCTCGCTCGACGGCAGCACGACGCTGGAGAACTTCGCCGTCGGCTGGTACACCAGCACCGGCACGGCGGCCGGCGACGCGGCGCTCTTCCCGCAACTGGCGCGGCAGCTGAGCACGCAGTTCGCCGCCGGCTTCCCCGGCTACCGCAAGGTCTCCGAGGGGCCGGCCCGCGTCGGCAGCTACGACGGCTACGAGTTCCGCTTCACGAGCCGGCTGCGCAACCCGCAGGGCCAAAACATCGACCTCTACGGCCGCGCCGTGATGCTGCCGAGCGGCAGCACCGTGCAGCGCAACGGCGTCGCGCTCATCATGCTCGCCACCTCGCTCGCGCCGGAGATCAAGTCGGTCGACGACGTGGGCACGAAGGGAGAGCTGCCCGTCATCCTCGAATCGTTCCGCATGGGCAAGGACGGCGCGGCCCCGCCCGCCGCCGCGCCGGACGAAACGACCTCCGAGGCCGCCGACTCAAGCGAGGAGATCGCGGCCGCGGAGAAGGCCGCGGGGATGGCCGTGCGCGGCGTCTTCGGCGGCGGCGGCGAAGCGGACGCGCCGGCCGACCGCGACGCGGTGCTCGAACAGTTGAAGGGGATCGAGGAGGAGTGGGCGCGCGCCAACAACGAGGGCGACAAGGAGGCGGCCGCGCGCATCCTCGCCGAGGAGTACGTCGGCACCGACCACACCGGCGCGACGGAGCGCAAGGCCGAGTACATCCGCAGCATGAAGCCGAGCGCGCAGATCGAGTCGCAGTCGTTCGAGGACTTGAAGGTCGTCGTCGCGGGCGGGCGCGCGATCCTGACGGGCGTCTTGGAGGTCGATTTCAAGGGCGGGCGCACCGGGCGCTTCCGCTTCGTTGACACCTTCGTCTGGCGCGACGGGCGCTGGCAGGCTGTCACCTCGACATCGAGTGAGATACAATAGCCGCAACGGACAGTCTTCAGTTTTGAGTCCCCGGTTGCCGGCCGATCAGCTTGTTCTGACCGGGCCGGAGACCGGAAACAGCTTTCAGCCTTCGGCAAGGCGATCTGTCTAAACTCGAAACTGGAAACTGGAAACAGGAAACTGGGAACTGGCTTGGGCGGGGGAATTTATGTCAATCGTTTCAGAGGTCATCGAATCGACGAGGGCGATCATCAAGGGGATGGGCGTCACCTTCTCGAAGATTCCGCGCGAGAAGTGGACGGTGCAGTACCCGGACGAGCCGGTCACGTTGCAGCCGCGCTTCCGCGGCCAGCACCTGCTGCACGTTGACGAGCTGGGGCGCGAAAAGTGCGTCGCCTGCTTCTTGTGCGCCGCGGCCTGCCCCTCGGACTGCATCTACATCGTCGCGGCCGACGACCCGCGCCCGCCCGAAGAGCGCACGGGCGTGGACGAGCGCTTCGCCGAGGTTTACAACATCGACTACGGCCGCTGCATCTTCTGCGGCTTCTGCGTCGAAGCCTGCCCGAAGGACGCCATCACGCACGGCTTCAACTTCGAGCTGTCCGTCTACTCGCGCGCCGACCTGCTGAAGACCAAGGACGACCTGCTCATCACGAAGCAGCGGCAGTCCGACAACTACCGCGTCGCCTTCGCCGACGAGGACGTTGACTCGGAGTACAAGGAAGTCTGAGGAAGCTGTTAGCGATTAGCTGTTAGCCGTTAGCTTCGACAGCCGATGGACAACTTGAAATCGAGCGCCGCCGCGTGTTATCTCGCACGCGGCGGTTTTAGCTTGTCGGTCGTCTTCCCGCCAACAACTAACGGCTAATCGCTAACAGCCTCTTTTATGAATCCGATTCTTGAGGCCCGCGAGGTCTCGCGGCATTACCAAATGGGCGAGAACGTGGTGGTCGCGCTGGATCGCGCGTCCGTCGCGTTCGCGGAGGGCGAGTTCGTCGCGCTGCAAGGCACTTCGGGGTCGGGCAAGTCGACGCTGCTGAACCTGCTCGGCGGCTTGGATCGGCCGACCGAGGGCGAGATCGTCTTCGACGGGCGGCCGCTCTCGCCGCTCTCGAAGCGCGAGATGGCGCGCTACCGGCTGCGCTCGGTCGGGATGATCTTCCAGAACTTCAACCTGATCACGTCGATGACCGCGGCCGAGAACGTCGAGCTGGCGCTGGCCTTCGGCGGCCTGACGGGCCGCGCCCGTCAGGAGCGCGCGCGCGAGCTGCTCG
>DATCVD010000122.1:0-3915 GCA_036567125.1 Pyrinomonadaceae bacterium
CGGCCGCCGCCGCCGCGCAGGCCACGCCGCAGGCGCAGCCCGAAGGCTGCGTCGCGTGCCACACGCAGATCGAGCCGATGCACGTCACCGCCTCGGGCAAGCTCGAAAAGGGCGACCGCGACGGGCAGGGGCTTTCCTGCACCTACTGCCACGGCGGCAACCCGGCCGCGCGCCCGGCCTCGAACGCGGTGAAGGATCAGGAGCGTGCCAAGCGCGACGCGCACGTCCGCCCGCGCTTCCCCGAAGAGTGGGAGCGCGACGGCAAGCCGTCGAGCGCGAACCCGGAGCGCGCGCTGACGCTCATGAACCGCGAGAGCTGGGAGTTCGTCCGCTTCGTCAACCCGGCCGACCTGCGCACGTCGCAGAAGACGTGCGGCGAGTGCCACCAGACGGAGGTGACGAACAACGAGTCGAGCATGATGCGCCACGGCGCGATGCTCTGGGGCGCGGCCCTCTACAACAACGGCGGGTTCCCGCTGAAGGACGCGCGCTTCGGCGAGGTGTACGCCGAAGAGACGGGCGCGCCCGCGCGCATCATCCAGATTCCGCAGCCGACGAAGGAGATGCAACTCGCCAAGGGCTGGCTCCCCTTCCTCGACCCGCTCCCGCGCTGGCAGATTTCGCAGCCGGGCAACATCCTGCGCGTCTTCGAGCGCGGCGGCAAGCGCCGCCTCGAAGTCGGGCTGCCCGACCGCGAGGAAGACCCCGGCCGGCCGGACAAGGGCCTGAGTCCCCGCGGCCTCGGCACGAACAACCGCACCGACCCCGTCTTCCTCGGCATCCAGAAGACGCGCCTGCTCGACCCCACGCTCAACCACATGGGGACGAACGATCACCCCGGCGACTTCCGCTCCTCCGGGTGCACGGCCTGCCACGTCATCTACGCCAACGACCGCAGCCCCGTCAACTCCGGCTCCTACGCGAGCTTCGGCAACATGGGCACGACGGCGACGGCCGACACGTCGATCCCGCGGGGCGAGCCGGGCCACCCGATCAAGCACCAGTTCACCAACCGCATCCCGACCTCGCAGTGCATGGTCTGCCACATGCACCCCGGCACGAACATGGTCGCCACCTACACCGGCATGATGTGGTGGGACAACGAGACGGACGGCGACAAGCTCTACCCCAAGGAGCAGCACAACCCGTCGCAGGACGAGGAGCAGGTCAAGCTCAACCGCAACCCCGAGGGCGCGTCCACGCGCGGCCTCTGGGGCGAGCGCAAGTACGAAGACCGCCTCTCGCCCGACGACTTCCTCGTCCGAGTCGGCGAGCCCTTCGGCGAGTTCAACCGCACGTCGAAGCAGACGCAGCTCGCCGACTTCCACGGCCACGGCTGGCTCTACCGCGCCGTCTTCAAGCGCGACCGCTGGGGCCGGATGCTCGACGCCGACGACAAGGTCGTCGAGAACCCGACGGCCGAGCAGATGGGCCGGGCGGTCGCCTTCCGCGACGCCCGCTCGGTCGCCTACAACCGCGAGGGCGAGGCCGCCGAGGAGCAGATGAAGCCGCCCGCGGGTCAGCCCGTCCACCTCAAAGACATCCACCTTGAGAAGGGGATGCACTGCGCCGACTGTCACTTCCGGCAGGACGCGCACGGCACCGGGATTCTTTACAACGAGCCGCGCGCCGCCATCGAGATCGACTGCGCCGACTGCCACGGCACGATCCGCGAGCGCGCCACGCTCGTCACCTCCGGCTTCGCCGCCGGCCAAGGCGTCAGGGACGGCAAGCTCGTCGACGAGGAGCGCGGGCGCAACCTGCGATCCTCCTCGCGCTCCGACGGCTTCTTCACGACCGACGCCGACGGCCGGAGGGTGACCGTCTTCCAGCGCGCGCCGGCCGCCGGCCTGAAGAAGAAGATGAGGGGGCCGGACGGCAAGGAGACGGAGGTCACGCTCCCGGCCGGCACCATCGTGCAGAACTCTCTGGTCGAGCCGGGCCGCTGGTGGCGCGTCAAGCAGACCATCGACACGCTCGACGAGAAGTCGAAGGACTACAACGAGCTGTCGCGCTACGCCAAGACGATCCGCCGCGACAACCAGACGTGGGGCGACGTGCCCGCGAAGGACGACGAGCTCGCGCACGCCGACAAGCAGATGACCTGCTTCGCGTGCCACACCTCTTGGATGACCTCGTGCTTCGGCTGTCACCTCTCGATGAAGGCGAACCGCAAGATGCCGAACCGCCACAACGAGGGCGAGGACTCGCGCAACTACACGACCTACAACTTCCAAGTCCTGCGCGACGACGTGTTCATGCTGGGCAAGGACGGCACGGTGACGGGCAACCGCACCGCGCCCGTCGCCTCGCGCTCGGCCGTGCTCGTCAGCTCGCAGAACCAGAACCGCGAGTGGATCTACTCGCAGCAGCAGACCATCTCGGCCGAGGGCTTTTCGGGTCAGGCGTTCTCGACGCACGTCCCGCACACCGTCCGCACGAAGGAGACGAAGGGCTGCACCGACTGCCACCTCTCCAAGTCGAACGACAACAACGCGTGGATGGCGCAGCTCATGCTACAGGGGACGAACTTCGTCAACTTCATGGGCCGCTACGTCTACGTCGCCGCCGAGCACTCGCTCGAAGTCGCCACCGTCACCGAGCACGAGGAGCCGCAGGCCGTCAAAGGCAGCACGCTCCACAAGCTGGCCTACCCGGATAACTACCGGAAGTTCGTCGACGGCGGCCGCCAGATCAAGACCTACTTCGAGCACGTCGGCAACCCGGAGGTCTTGCAGGTGCAGCTGCGCGGCGAGTACCTCTACGCCGCGGCGGGCAAGGGCGGCCTGCGCGTTTACGACGTGGCGCAGATCGATCACAAGGGCTTCTCCGAGCGCATCACGACCGCGCCCGTCTCGCGCTTCGGCCAGAAGTTCTGGGTCGAGACGAAGCACGCGGTCGCCGTCGCCGCGCCCACGACGCTCGGCGTCGATCCGCTGCGCACGCGCCGGCCCGAAAATCAGGAGCAGCCGATCCACCCGCTCTACGGCTACCTCTACGTCGCCGACCGCGAGGAGGGCTTAATCCTCGTCGGCGCGGGCACGCTGCTCGACGGCGACCCGCTCAACAACTACCTCAAGCGCGCGCTCACTTGGAACGAGGGGGGCGTGCTTACCCACGCGACGAACCTCCACGTCGCCGGCACGCACCTCTACGTGACGACCGACAAGGCGCTCGTCATCCTCGACATCAACGATCCGCTCAAGCCGCGCGTCGTCTCGAACATCCCGCTCAAGCACGCGCACGCCGTCGCCGTCCAGTTCCGCTACGCCTTCGTCGTCGACGAAGAAGGTCTGCACGTCGTCGACGTGACCGACCCGGCGAAGGCCCACTTGGTCGAGGGCGCGCACGTCCCGCTCCACCACGCGCACGACGTTTACGTCGCGCGCACCTACGCCTACGTCGCCAACGGCAAGGAGGGCGTGGCGATCATCAACGTCGAGAAGCCGACGGAGCCGAAGCTCGATCAGATGTTCTCGGCCGACGGGCAGATCAACGACGCGCATCAGGTGAAGGTGGCGATGACGAACGCGAGCCTGTTCGCCTACGTCGCCGACGGCGTCAACGGCCTGCGCATCCTGCAACTGACCGACCCCGAAACGATGCCGACCTACGCGGGCTTCAGCCCGCGCCCGCAGCCGCGGCTGATCGCCAACTTCAAGACGCTCGGCCCGGCCGTCGCCGTCTCGAAGGGCCTCGACCGCGACCGCGCCGTGGACGAGAGCGGCAACCAGCTTGCCGTCTTTGGGCGGCGCGGCGCGCGCCCGTTCAACCTCGCCGAGATGCAGCGGATGTATCTCAAGGACGGCCAGCCCTTCACCGTCTCCGACGCGCCGTCCACGCCGGCGCGCGACTTCAAGCCCGCCTCCGCCGGCAACACGCGGACGGCCCCCGACGGCGCGTCGGCGTCCGACG
>DATCVD010000123.1:0-3751 GCA_036567125.1 Pyrinomonadaceae bacterium
CGGCCGGGGCCGGCCACGGCGAGGCCGCGCCGCGCGAACTCGTCGGCCAGCCCGGCGGCGAGCGGGGTTTCGCCGCCGACGATTGTGAGATCGATCCGCTCCGTCTCGGCGAAGTCGGCGAGCGCGGCAACGTCAGTCGCGTTGACGGGGACGACGCGCGCGAGTTCCGAGATCGCGTCGCCGCCCGGCGCGCAGAAGATTTGGACGGGGCGCGCGGCCGTGCGCCGCAGGGCACTGCACAGGGCGTGCTCGCGGCCGCCCGCGCCGACGACAAGTATTTTCATGGAATGATCGCTGGTTCGACGTTTGTTAATACCGCCGGCCGCCGCGGCGAGAGCGGGATGCTGTCACGCGCTCGCCGGGCTGTCAAGACCGCCTCCGGGCGGCGCACTAAATGCTTGACACAGTTTCGTGATAGTAATACTTTGCAGACTCACACGTCCGCCGCGTCCCCGCTTTTTCGCCGCGGCGACACTTCCGGGTTCTGCGTAAGCACGGACGTAAGCTCCCGTGCGGAGGTTCCCTCGCAGAGACTCCGGCCTAAAGTTTTCACCCTTCAGCGCAACGTTTTCTCACCCGACTCAAGGCGACGCCTGAAGGCTTTCCGCGGGGGTACACGAGCCATGTCACAGGCCCAAGCCACGGGCAGCACGCAGGACGGGGAGTGGGAACAGGTGGAGACCGAGTTCCAGGATCGCCCGATTCACTGCGTTGACTGCGGCGAGGACTTCATCTGGACTGCCGGCGAGCAGCTTTTCTTCCACGACAAGGGGCTGAAGAACGAGCCGAAACGTTGCAAGCCGTGCAAGCAGGCGAAGAACGAGCGGCTGGCGGCGATTGCCGCCGCGCAGGCTTCGGGCGTGCGCCAGCGCATCGAGGTGACGGTCATGTGCGCGCAGTGCGGGCAGCAGACGACCGTCCCGTTCTACCCGTCGCAGGGGCGGCCCGTCTTCTGCCGCTCCTGCTTCCTCGCCGGCCGCACGGGCGACGGCGCGCAGGACGGCGGCTGATCCATCGGCCGTCAGCCGAGAGCAGCTAGCCGTCAGCGGTCGGCCGAAATTGAAAGGCGGGACGCAGTCCATTTGCGACTGCGTCCCGCCTTCTTCCGTTCCCGCAGGCCGACGGCCACTCACCCGCCGACGTGAACCACGGGCCGCTTCTCCGGGTCGGGTTCGGCTTGGCGCAGGACTTCGTGCGTGACGGGCGCGGTGTCGCCCTCGCCGAAGGCGACGTACTTGAGCAGGTACGAGAGCGGGTTGCCCTCGCTCCAGCCGAAGTAGACGTGCGGGACTTTGCCCGTCGTGTCGCGCAGGTGCAGCAGGAACGCCGCGATGGCGTTCGGCACGGCGGGGCTTTCGGCGCGCAGCACGCGGTGGCCCTCAACTTCCACGCCCGCCACGTTCAGCGCCAGCGAGAACTGCGAGGCGTCGCCCGGCTTGACCTCGAAGAAGAGGACGGGGTCGCGCGTCGGGATGTGGTTGTCCTCGCGCTTCTCCCTCTCCTTCGACTCGTACTCCGAGGCGTCGCCCGTGTCGCGCCGGTTCGCGATGATCCGTATCTCGCCGCGCCCGCGCGTCGCCTCCTCGATGAAGCGCCGGGCGGTCTCGTCGATGTCGATGCGATCCACGCGCAGCTCCGTCGTGCGGTAGACGCGCGAGACGAGCGACGCGACGACGATGCCGAGGATGAAGAGCGACGCGATCTTAAGGCCGCTCGGCTGCTCGATGACGTTGGCGACCGTCGTGTAGATGAAGACGAGCGCGATCAGCAGGAACGCCCACCGCTTCCAGCCCCCCTCGCGCCACGTCTGGAGCGCGACGGCGATGGCCGCCGAACCCATCAGCGTGAGCACGCCCGTCGCGTACGCCCCGCCCTGCGCCTCCACGTCGGCGTCGAAGAGGACGGTGACGAGGAAGCAGATGAGCGTGAAGACGATGACGAGCGGCCGCGTCGCGCGCGCCCAGTTCGGGGCCATGCCGTAGCGCGGGAGGTAGCGCGGCACGATGTTCAGCAGCCCGGCGAGCGCGGACGAGCCGGCGAACCAGAGGATGGCGATGGTCGAGAGGTCGTAGAGCGTGCCGAAGCCGCTGCCGAAGAACTCGTAGGCGAGGTAGGCGAGCGCGCGGCCGTAGGCCGTCTCGTTGTGCGACCCGCCCTCCGCGCCCGCGAGCGGGGCCTGAAACTTCTCGGCCGGGATGAGCATCGTCGTCACGATGCTGCTCGCGATCAGCATCACGCTCATGATGAGCGCGGCGGCCGTCAGCAGTTTCCGCGTGTTGCGGACGCGCCCTTCGGGGCGGTGGTGCGAATCGTTCGGGTCTCCTTTGACGAGCGGCATCACGACCACGCCGGTCTCGAAGCCGGAGAGGCCGAGCGCGAGCCTCGGGAAGACGACGAGCGCGGCCAAGATCATCTTGAACGGGTCGGGGTACGCCGTGAAGAGCGCGTTCTTCCAGTTCGCCAGCATCTCCGGGTGTTGCGCGAGGTGGTAGAAGCCCGTGCCGACCACGACGAGGTTGAGCGCGATGTAGACGACGACGATGACGACCGCGATCCCGATGGCCTCCTTGAAGCCCTTGATGAAGACCGCGCCGAGGCCCGCGATCAGCACGAGCGTCATCACGATGGGGTGGTGGAGAGACTGCGGGACGTAAGGGTTCTCGACGATGTGCGCCGTGGCGTCGGCCGCCGACAGGGTGATCGTGATGATGAAGCTCGTGGCGGCGAAGCCCAGCAGGGCGAGGACGAACAGCTTGCCCTTCCAGCGCGAGAGCAGGTGTTCGAGCATCGAGATCGAGCCGTCGCCGTGCGGGCTTTCGGCCGCGACGCGGTTGTACATCGGGAGCGCGCCGAAGAGGGTGAGCAGGACGAGGATCAGGGTGGCGACGGGCGAGAGCGCGCCCGCGGCGAGGAAGGCGATGCCCGGCTGGTAGCCGAGCGTGGAGAAATAATCGACGCCGGTCAGGCACATCACCTTCCACCAAGCGTGCTGGTGGTGCTGCCCCTCGCGCTCGTGCGGCCCCTCCGGCGTCTGCGTCTCGTGCAGACCTTTCAGCATCCAGCGCTTGAAGGGGCTGAGCGGCCTGCGCGGCCGCGCGACGGTCGTGACCATGGGCAACTCCCGAACGGGGCCGGCGCTCGCGCCCGACCGGCCTCAAGAGATCAGAAGAGCTTGCGAAAGTCTGAAGCGCGCGGACGGGCTAGAGCGCCGGCGGCGATGCGCGCCCTCCCTCCCGCGCGCGGCCGTACCCTCTCGGTACACGCCGCGGCCCGTGCCATTTTGTTTCGTTGCAAACAGCCTGCTCAATACACCACTTTCCCGCAAACGTCAAAGCGCGTGCCAGAAGGGCCGTGACAGGTCAGCCGTGACGACGGGCGAGCAAGAGCCGCGACGGGTGAACCGTCGACCGCGGCGGGAAGAAAAACTGATTTTCACGTCACCCGTCACGGTTTACTTGTCACGCACGGAGCCTTCTGCTAAATTCTGGAATCTTCAAGCCTTTGGCTGTCTCTCGAAGGGTGAAGTTAAGCCGGCCCGTAGCGCGAGACGCCTTCTTCCTGACAGTCTCTTAACACAGTCTCTTTCACGGCGACCGAGCCGCGTCGGCAGCCGCAGCACCCGACCGAGTCCCCGTCCGAGCGATGGAACCCACGACGCCACCGACACAGGCAGAGGGCGGAGCGCCCGCCGCGGCGAACGAGCACCCGGAAGGCGTCGTCAGCCTCGCCGAGGCGCGCCGGCAGGCGCGGC
>DATCVD010000124.1:0-8773 GCA_036567125.1 Pyrinomonadaceae bacterium
TGGGCCGCCCCGTCAGGCGTTCGCGCGCGCGGGAGGCTTCGTCGCGCGGCGCGGCGCTGCTCGCCTTAGAGCGGCTCGGCGCGCTCAAGAGTTTGACAGACGCGCCCGCCCCGACGTATGAACTTTTCGCGCCCGACGCGGCGGCGCACGCGCGCTACCGCGAGGCGCTGGCCCGCCAGCAGTCGCTTTATGAATCCGTCCTCCGGCAGCATCCATAAAAGTTAACGACCAGGAGCACACGACCGAATGAGCGCGTCCACGCAGCCCTCCGCCGAACGCACCGGCCCCGAACTCGATCAGCTCTGCATCAACACGATCCGCACGCTCTCGCTCGACGCCGTGCAGCGCGCCGAGTCCGGCCACCCCGGCCTCCCGCTCGGCACGGCCCCGCTGGCCTACGTGCTCTGGACGAAGTTCCTGCGCCACAACCCGCGCAACCCCCGCTGGCAGAACCGCGACCGCTTCCTGCTCTCGGCCGGCCACGGCTCGATGCTCATCTACTCGCTGCTGCACCTGACGGGCTACGACCTGCCGATGGAAGAGCTGCAACGCTTCCGCCAGTGGGACTCGAAGACCGCGGGCCACCCCGAAAACGTTTTGACGCCCGGCGTCGAGATCACGACCGGCCCGCTGGGGCAGGGCTTCGCCAACGGCGTCGGCATCGCCATCGGCGCGGCGCATCTGGCCGCGCGCTTCAACCGCGAGGGCTTCGCGGTCGTCGACAACTTCGTTTACGGCATCGTCTCGGACGGCGATCTGATGGAGGGCGTGGCGGGCGAGGCCGCGTCGCTCGCGGGCCACCTGAAGCTCGGCAGGCTGATCTATTTTTACGACGACAACCGAGTGACCATCGAAGGCCCGACCTCGCTCGCCTTCTCCGAGGACGTGCCCAAACGCTTCGACGCTTACGGCTGGCACACCTCCACGGTCGAAGACGGGAACGATCTTGAGTCAATCGAGCGCGCGATCAGGGAGGCGCGGGAAGTAACGGATCGGCCGTCGCTCATCTCGGTCAAGACCGTCATCGGCTTCGGGATGCCGACGCAGGGGACGCGCAAGGCCCACTCGGACGCGCCCGGCGAGGAGGCCGTGCGCGCGACGAAACGCGCGCTCGGCTGGCCCGAAGACCGCGAGTTCTACGTGCCGGAGGAGGCGCTGAAAGTCTTCCGCTCGGCGGTCGAGCGCGGCGCGCGGCAGGAGAAGGAGTGGGAGGAGCTGGTCGGGCGTTACAGCGCCGCGCACGACGAGGAAGGGCGCGCTTGGGCGTCGCTCGTGGCCGGCGAGCTGCCCGAAGGTTGGGAAGAAAAGTTGCCGAAGTTCGAGGGGGCGAAGCCGATGGCGACGCGCGCCGCGTCGGGCGAGGTGATCAACGCGCTCGCGCCCGTCATCCCCGCGCTCATCGGCGGCTCGGCCGACCTCGGCCCCTCGACCAACACCGACATCAAAGGCGGCGGCAGTTTTCAGGCCGGCTCCTACGAAGGCCGCATCCTCCACTTCGGCATCCGCGAGCACGCGATGGGCGCGGCCTTAAACGGCATCGCCTTGAACGGCGGCCTCATCCCCTTCGGCGCGACCTTCATGTGCTTCTCCGACTACATGAAGCCGGCCGTGCGCCTCGCCGCGCTCTCCGAAGTGCAGGTCGTCTTCGTCTTCACGCACGACTCAATCGGGCTGGGCGAGGACGGCCCGACGCACCAGCCCGTCGAACACCTCGCGGCCCTGCGCGCGATCCCGAACCTCTACACGATCCGCCCCGCCGATCCGGCCGAAGTCGCCGAGGCTTGGCGCGTCGCCATCCTGCGCCGCCGCGGGCCGACCGCGCTCGTGCTCTCGCGCCAGAAAGTCCCGACGCTTGATCGGCAGACGTTGGCGAGCGCCGAAGGACTTCGCCGCGGCGCTTACGTCCTCGCCGAAGCGACGAAGGCCGCCGCGCAACCGAACGGGGCGAACGCCGCGGCAGACGACGAGGCCACGAAGAACACGGACTCGGCGGGCGCGGGAAACACGACGACGCCCGAACTGATCATCATCGCCACGGGATCGGAAGTCTCGCTCGCGCTCGAAGCGCGTGAGGCCTTGCAGGGCGAAGGCGTGCCCGTGCGCGTCGTCTCGATGCCGTGCTGGGAGCTGTTCGAGGAGCAGGACAAGGCGTACCGCGACGAGGTGCTGCCGCCCGGCGTTGCGGCGCGCGTCTCGGTCGAAGCCGGCGCGCGCTTGGGCTGGGATCGCTACACGGGGTCGCGGGGCGACTGCGTCTCAATCGACCGCTTCGGCGCGTCGGCCCCCGGCGACGTGGCGCTCAGGAACCTCGGCTTCAACGTCGAGAACGTCGTCGCGCGCGCCCGCGCGCTCCTCAAACGTTGAAAGACTCGCCGGAACTTTTCCGCCGCGCCGGCGGAAGTAAATTCATGCGCGCTTTAACGGTCTCGCTGCTCGCGCTGCTGCTGCTTTCGGCCGCGCCCGCGCCCGCACGCCAAACGGGCGCGGGCGCTCTGTTCGCGGTGATGGACGAGGTGGACAGGATGGCCGCGGCCGAACTGTGGCCCGGCTTCGATCCGCGCCGCGTGCCCGCCGCGCTCTACGACGGCAGCAACACGCTCCTGTTCCGCCACCCGCGGCCGCCCGCCGGTTTCGTCTCGCTCTCCTCGCGCCAAGGCGTCTGGGCCTTCCCCGGCCGCTACGAGTCGGTCACCTCGAACGCGCCCGTGCCGCTGGGCGGCGTCTGGACGGCGACGGCGATGCTCACGCCCGAACTGCGCGGGACGACGCGGGAGGCGGCGGCGACGGTCGTCCACGAGATGTTCCACGTCTTCCAGCGCGAGCGCCACCCGGACTGGCAGGCCAACGAGCTTGACCTGTTCGCCTACCCGTTCGATGACGCGGAAGTTCTCAGACTCCGCCGGCTCGAAAGCGAGGCGCTGCGCCGCGCGGCCGACGCGGCCCTCGTCCGCGACACCGCCTGCTGGGCCGCGTCGGCCGTCGAACTGCGCCGCGCGCGCTTCGCGCGGATGCCGAAGGCTTCGGTCGCTTACGAGCGCGCCAGCGAATTCAACGAAGGGCTGGCGGAGTACGTCGAGGCGCGCGCCGCCGGCCGTCGCGGTTCGGGGCTGCCCGTCACGGAGTTCGCCGCCGAAGGCATCAGGCAGCGCGCCTATCACACGGGGCGCGCGTTCGGCGTGCTGCTCGACCGCTTCTCGCCGCGCTGGAAGCAGAAGTTTGAAGCGGGGGAGAAGCGGTCGCTCGACGAGCTACTCGAAGCGGTGCTGCCGCCCGTGGCGCGCTGCGATCCCGACGCCTCCGCGCGGGAGGTGGAGCGACTCCGCGCGCTGGCCGACGTGGCAAAGTTGATCTCCGGGCGCGAGGACGCGCGGCGCGACTACCTCGCGCGCGACGGCTGGCGGCTCGTCCTCACTTCGGCCGAGGGCTTACCGCTCTGGCCGCAGGGCTTCGACCCGCTCAACCTGCGCCGCCTCAGTCCGGCCGAACTCATCCACACGCGCCACCTCAAGCTCGGCAACGACGCGGGCGCAATCGAAATCTTGGGCCGCGCGGCGCTCACCGAGGGCGCGGGCGAGCACCCGCTCTTCAACGGCGTCCGCCGCCTGACGGTCGCCGGCCTGCCCGCCGAGCCGTCGGTCACGGAGTCCGGCGGGAAGACGAGGATCACCGCCGCCGACCTGACGGCCGAGTTCAGCTCGGCGCGCGTCGCGCGCGACGGCCGCACGCTCACGGTGCAATTGATCAAGCCTTCGCAGTAAAATCCACGCCGCCATGACTCGCAGACCACGCATTCGTCAAAGGGGCGCGAAATGAAGATTGCAGTCGCGGCCGATCACGCGGGCGTGCCGCTCAACGATCACGTCATCAAAGAACTGCGCGCGCTCGGCCACGAGGTCGAAGACCTCGGCACGCACGACGCGAAGCGGCCGGACGACTACCCGGACTACGCCGAGCAGGTCGGCGAGGCCGTGCGCGCCGGCGCGGCCGAGGTCGGCGTCGTCATCTGCGGGAGCGGGGTGGGCGCGTGCGTCGCGGCCAACAAGCTGCGCGGCGTGCGCGCGGCGCTGTGCGGCGACACTTACTCGGCCCGCCAGTCGCGCGAGCACGACGACTGCAACGTGCTCTGCCTCGGCGCGCGCGTCACGGGCGTCGCCCTCGCGCTCGAAATCGTCCGCGCCTTCGCCGCCGCGCGCTTCAACGGCGAGGAGCGCCACCTCCGCCGCCTCGCCAAAGTCCTCGACATCGAGAAGCGCGAGACCGAACCCCGCCAGCCGGGCGCGGCGTAAACCCGAAGCCCCCGCGCGGCGCGCGGACGCGGACGACAGAAGGCGCGGCCGATCAAAAAAAATTGATCGGCCGCGCCTTCCGCATCCGAAAATCTAAACGCCGCGACCAAGCTTTCGGATGACCGCCCGCCTCCCCCGCCCGCCCCGCCCGGCCCATCGAAAAATTTCACTCCGCATCCTCTAATCACGTCCCGCCCCGCACGGCCCCGCCGCGACGCTGGAACATCCGTTGCCTATCAAATAAACGCCGCCCGGCCCGTTTCAGATTCTTGAATCGGCGCGGCCCGCGCGCGCCGGTTTGCTCGCGCGCGCGCCGCGCCGCGGCGGATCAGGAAGGCGCGGTTCTCGTTTTGGAGGGCACACGGAGCGCCAGAGTCTCCGTTAAGACAAGAAGGGAAAGATTATGAGAGAGAAGATCAGACAGTTAACTTTCGCCGCACTCATGACGGCGTTCGCGCTCGTCGCCCTCGCGGGCGGCGCGCGGGCGCAGACCAGCCGCGGGACGGTCAGCGGCCTCGTCACCGATCCGAACGGGGCCGCCGTCTCGGGCGCCGCCGTGAAACTGACCAACACGCAGACCACCGTCACGCGCGACACGACGACGAACGACGAGGGGTTCTACCGCTTCGACGCCGTCGATCTCGGCAACCACACGGTGACGATCACCGCCCCCGGCTTCGGCGAGCTGGTGAAGACCAACGTCTTGGTCAACGCCAGCCAGACCTCGACCGTGGACGCGCAGTTAGCCATCGGCACGCAGGGGGTGACGGTGGACGTGACGGCCGAGGCCGGCGCGGTCTTGCAGACCGAGGCCCCGGTGCGCGGCGGCAACATCTCGACCCGGCAGGTCACCGAGCTGCCCGTCGCCAGCCGCAACCCGAACCTCCTCGCCCTGACGCTGCCCGGCGTCACGTCGAACCGCACGGGCGTCGGCATCAGCACGTTCGTCGTCAACGGCGCGCGCGGGCGCTCGAACAACTTCCTCATCGACGGCACGGAGAATAACGACATCTCGGTCGCCGGTCAGGGCCTCCAGATCACCAACCCGGACGCCGTCCAAGAGGTCTCGATCCAGACCTCGAACTACGACGCCGAGTTCGGCCGCGCCGGCGGCGCGGTCGTCAACACCATCACCCGCTCCGGCACCAACGAGTTCCACGGCACGCTCTCCTACTTCCTCGACTCGCGCGTCGACGACGCCATCACCAGCTCCGAGTCGCAATCCGCGAGCATCCAGCAGAACGGGCTGCCCTTCGGCATCCAGAACGTCTTCGCCGGCACGTTCGGCGGGCCGCTCTACCTGCCGCGCTTCGGCGAGGGCGGCCGCGCCCTCATCGACGGGCGCAACCGCACCTTCTTCTTCGGCGCGTACCAAGAGGATCGCACGCGCGCCGTCGCCTCGTCCGTCTCGCTCGTCACGCCGACGGCGAACGGGCGCGCGACGCTGCGCTCGCTCTTCCCCGCGGGCGTGAACCCGAACGTCGACGCCCTGCTCGCCTTCACCGGCAACACGGTGGGCACCGGCGGCCCGTTCTTCCTCGCCCTCGGGGCCGCCCCCGGCAGCGGCGCGGCCTCTTCGACGACCTGCGACGCCAACGGCAACGCCCCGGCCGGCAACCGCCCCTGCGTCGAGTTCGGCACCTTCACCCTCCAGCAGCCGTTCCTGAACACGAACAAGCAGGGCCAGTTCCGCATCGATCACCAAGTCAGCGACAACAACCAGCTCTCCGCGCGCTTCCTGTTCGACCGCACGGACACGCCCGGCGCGTCGCCCTCCTTCCCCGGCTTCGGCGCCGACTCGGTGCAGCGCTACTACAACTTCCTGATCTCCGACACGCACGTCTTCTCCCCGTCGTTCACGAACGAGGTGCGCCTCGCCTACAACCGCATCCTGCTCGCGGCGCCGCTCGAAGACCCGTCGGGGCCGGCCGGCACGTTCCCGCGCATCGTCTTCAACGGCACGGTCGTCTCCTCGCTCGGCGCCTCGCCCACGTTCCCGCAGGGGCGCACCGCCAACAACTACGTCGTGCAGGACACGGTGACTTACATCCGCGGCAACCACACCTTCCGCGGCGGCGTGGACTTCCTGCGCCAGATTTCGACGCAGGCCGCGCCCTTCGCCCCGCGCGGCGTCTTCACCTACGCCGCCAGCCCCGGCTACAACTCCTTCGGCAACTTCGTCGACAACTTCGGCGGCGGCACCAACGGCACCATCCAGCGCGACTTCGGCAGCGCCATCTACCACCCGCAGCTCTACCGCACGGCCCTCTTCTTCCAGGATCGGTGGAAGGCGAGCGACGCGCTGACGCTGACGCTCGGCCTGCGCTACGAGTACTTCGGCGTGCCCTTCAACACCCTGCTGACGCCGGCCTACACCGGCCTCTTCAACGTCGATCCCGTCACGTTCACCGGCCCCTACAGCCAGCCGAATCAGGTGCGGCCCGACCGCAACAACTTCGCCCCGACCCTCGGCGTCGCCTACTCGCCGTCGCACACCGACGGCCTGCTCGGCGCCTTCTTCGGCGACCGCAAGTCCGTGATCCGCGCCGGCTACCAGATCGGCTACGACTCGTTCTTCAACAACATCGCGTCGAACGCCGCGACCTCCTCGCCGAACCTGATCTCGACCCTGCTGACCTCGACGCCGACGACCGCCACGCCGCGCGGCTTCGCGAACTTCTCGGCGCAGGGGCCGACCACGCCGAACCTGAACCCGCGCAGCGCCCAGACGCTGCTCGCGCCCGACCTCGTCAACCCGTACTACCAGCGCTGGTCAATCGGTATGCAGCGCGAGCTGCCCTACAACCTCGTGATGGACATCTCGTACGTCGGCTCGAAGGGCACCAAGCTCTACATCAACGAGGACGCCAACCCGCTCGTCCGGCCCGAGCTGAGAATCCTGCCGGCCGGCTACACGGGCCCGACCAACTGCACGCCGAACACCAACATCACGGCCGCGCAGGCCACCCCCGGCTTTCCGGCGGGTAGCCCCTGCCCGCTCACCAACCGGCTCGACAACATTCAGGGCGGCCGCACGGTGCGCACCAACGGCGGCTCGTCCAGCTACAACTCCGGGCAGATCGAAGTCCGCCGCCGCTTCTCCGACAACTTCCTGCTGACCGGCTCCTACACCTACTCGAAGCTCCTCAGCAACGCCGACGAGGTCTTCGTCACGGGCGTCGGCTTCACCGCGCCGTCGCTCTTCGCCATCCCGGCCGTCTTCGGCGGCGAACGCCTCGACCGCGCGCGGTCGCAGAACGACCGGACGCACCGGGCCGTGTTCAGCTACGTCGTCGAGAGCCCGTGGTTCCGCGATCAGCGCGGCTTCGTCGGGAAGGTGCTCGGCGGCTACCAAATCTCCGGCGTGACCACGTTCGAGTCGGGCCAGCCCTACACCGTGGTGAACGGCTTCGACGCCGACGGCATCGGCGGCAACAACGACCGCCCGACCTACAACCCGCTCGGCCAGCGCGGCGTGCGCGCCGTGCCGACCACGAACGCGCAGGGCGGCATCACCGGCTACACCAACCCCGAGACGGGGCAGGCCATCGACCCGTCCACCGCCGAGTTCATCGTCAACCCGGCGTACGTCATCGGCGGCGCGCAGAGCGTCGTGCGCGTCGGCAACCTCGGCCGCAACACCGAGGTCTCGCCCGGCATCAACAACTGGAACGTGAACTTCCTCAAGCGGACGAACGTAACGGAGAACGTGCGGATCGAGTTCCGCACGGAGTTCTTCAACATCTTCAACCACCCGCAGTACCTGACCGGGAGCATCAGCCCGTTCTCGCCCCTGGGCGGTTTCGTCCAGACGAACGCCGCCACCACCCCGGCCGGCCTGTTCCTCAACCCGAACACGTCCACCACGGACGGCGGCGGCCGCGTCATCCGCTACCAGATCAAGCTCCTGTTCTAAGGGGGCCGGGCCGGGGCCGCCGCCGGGCGGCCCCGGAACCTAGTTGACGAACAAAAACTTTAAGGCCCCGCTGGCGCACCGCCAGCGGGGCCTTTTTTTATCTCGGCGGGGCTACCGGCCGGCGACTCTAAACGACGACCCTCAGGGCGCGGGGCAGCACGCGCAGGGTGAGGGGCACAGCGCCGCGCACGTCGCCGTCGGCTTCGACGGGGAGCGCGTCCGCTGGCGTCGCCGGTTCAATCGTGACGGCCGCGCCGCGCAGCAGTCGGACGCGCGGGTTCGCCATGTGCCCGCCGCGGTGGATGCGCGTCATCTCGCGCACTATCGTGCGGCGCGGGACGCGGCAGGCCGTGACCACGTCGAGCAGGCCGTCGTCCACGCGCGCCTCCGGCGAGAACATCATCCCGCCGCCCGCGAAGCGGCTGTTGGCCACCGCGATCAGATTCGTCTCACACTCCCACGCCTCCCCGCCGTCAACGCGAATCCGCACGCGCCGCTCGCGCCAGCAGGCCACCGCGCCCGCCGCCGCCAGCGCGAAACGCAGCTCGCCCGAAAGCTTTCGCGCCGTCCG
>DATCVD010000125.1:0-2136 GCA_036567125.1 Pyrinomonadaceae bacterium
GCGGTGAGCGCGGAGCGGCTGCGCGCGCACGTCGCGCACCTAGCCAGCGAACAACTCGCGGGGCGGCGCACCGGCACGGAGGGCGCAGACCTCGCGGCCCGCTACATCGCCGAGCAGTTCAGGGGCTTCAACCTCGCGCCCGCCGGGAACACCGGCACGGGGCCGCGCAACGAGGTCATCGCGCGCGAGTACTTGCAGAAGTTCCCCTACGTCGCGGCGGTCGAACTAGGCAAAAGGAACTCGATGCTCTTCGTGCCGCGCGCGACCGACAGGCCGCAGGACGCGCGCGAGCGCGGCGCGCTCGACCTCCGGCTCGGCGAGGACTGGGCGCCGGTGGCGTGGAGCGCGAGCGGGCGGATCGAGCAAAGCCCGGCCGTCTACGTCGGCTACGGCATCAAGGCGGCGGAACTCGGCCACGACGACTACGCGGGCGTTGACGTGAGGGAAAAGATCGTCGTCGCCTTCGCCGGCACGCCCGACGGCGGGAACCCGCACGGGCAGTTCGCGCGCTTCGGCGAGTTGCGCTTCAAGGCGGCGGCGGCGCGCGAGGCCGGCGCGCGCGCCCTCGTCGTCATCTCGCGCGAGGAGAATTTTAAAGACGACCGCCTGACACGCCTGCGGCCCGACGAAGGACTCGCCGCGGCGGGCGACGCCGGGCTGCCCGTCGTCCTCATCTCGCGTCAGGTGGCGCGGCGCGCGGTCGAGGCCGCGGCGCTGCCGTCGGTCACGTTCGAGAAGTTGGAGCAGTCGGCCGCCGCGAGGCCCGAAGCCCCGGCGGCCGGCCAGACGGCGACGCCGCAACAGGGCGCGCCGCGCAACAACTCTACATTGCTGCGCAACATCGCCTTCAGCCTTGAGACCGAAGTCGTCAAGCGCGAAGCGCCGGCCTACAACGTCGTCGGCGTGCTGCGCGGCAGCGATCCGAAGCTGCGGGACGAGGCCGTCGTCGTCGGCGCGCACTACGATCACTTGGGGCGCGGCGGGCAAGGCAGTCTCGCGCCGCGCGAGGGCGAGATTCATCACGGCGCGGACGACAACGCGTCGGGCACGGCCGCGCTGCTCGAACTCGCGCGCGTGCTCTCCGAGTTGAAGCCGCGCCGCACGGTCGTCTTCGCGGCCTTCGGCGGCGAGGAGGAGGGCCTGCTCGGCTCGCACTTCTACGTCAACCGCGCGCCCGCGGTGCCGCTCGCGCGCACCGTTGCGATGTTCAACATGGACATGGTCGGGCGGATGAAGGAGGACAGGCTGGTCGTCGGCGGCGCGGGCACGGCCGCCGAATGGAGGCAACTCATCGAGCGCGAGAACGCGGCCATGCGCGCCTACGCGCACCCGGCCGGGGTTCACGAGGCGGCGCGGCGCGCGGGCGACGTGCCCATCGTCGTCGCGGCCGACGGCGCGGTCGTGGCGGCGGCGAACACGTCCCGCCGGTTCACGCTCACGCTCAACGAGGACGGCCTCGGCCCGTCCGATCACGCGTCGTTCTACCTGCGGCAGATTCCCGTCCTCTTCTTCTGGACGGGCACGCACGAGGACTACCACAAGCCTTCGGACACGGCCGAGCGGATCAACTACGAGGGGCTGCTGCGCGTCACCGAGTTCGTCCGCGACCTCCTGCGCGCCGTCGACGCGAACGAAACTAAGCCGACTTACACGCGGGCCAAGTCCGCCACGCCGGCGGGGCGCGCGGCCGGCGGCTTCCGCGTCTACCTCGGCACGATCCCATCCTACGCCGAGGGCGGCGGCGACGGCATGAAGCTCGACGGCGTGAGCGAAGGCTCGCCCGCGGCGAAGGCCGGCTTGCAGGCGGGCGACCTCGTCGTCCGGCTCGCGGGCAGCGACGTGAAGAACGTCTATGAGTACACGCAGGCGCTCGGCCGGATGAAGGCGGGCGAGGAGTACGAGATCGAAGTGCTGCGCGGCGGCGAACGGCTGAAACTCAAAATCACCCCCGCCGCGAGAAAGTAAAAGGGCCGTAAATCGTAAATCGTGAATCGTAAATAGGAAGAAGACGTTTTCTTCCCCCATTTACGATTCACGATTTACGATTTACGGCTTTTCTGTTTTGCGTTACCAGCGCGGCTCGCGGTCGCGGCCGCCGCCACCCCCGCCGCCGCCGTAACCGCCGCCACCTCCGCC
>DATCVD010000126.1:0-5402 GCA_036567125.1 Pyrinomonadaceae bacterium
GGCTGCGCGCGGGCCGCGAACGCGAGCGCGCAGAGGGCCGCGCACGCGGCGAGTGTGTGCTGCAAGAGTCGGCGCATGGGAGTGTCCTTCCTGTCAGGTCTTGAATCGGGCTAGCCGTGAAGATGCCGCCCGCAGGGCGCGCGCGCCGGCACGAATCGCCGCGAGTCGCAGGCTTGAGTCCGCCACGCCTGAATACCATATAACGACGATGTTAAGGAAACATTAAATCGCCGCCCCGAAGTTGTGCGCCGGCACGGCGCGCGGCCCCGCAACCCGGAGCGCCTCGGCGCACCAACGCCGCGCGAAAAAATTGCGCGGCAGTTCGACGCCGCGCGGCGTCTATATGATCCGGCGCGCGGGCGCGGCGCGCGGCCGGGCGTGCTATATTGTCGGGCAACGACGCGAACGACGAGACAGGACGGACGCGCAAGAAACTTCGAGGTAATATCCCGGCCCGACACGCTTATGCCACCACGGACTTACAAGCGGCGCACGCGCTCCTTCTGGCAGTTCCAGATGCTGCGCGATCTGGTCTCCGACTCGATGGCGATTGACATGGGATCGGCCAACACGGTCGTCGCCGTGCGCGGGCGCGGCGTCGTGGTGGACGAGCCTTCGGTCGTCGCCGTCAACCGGCTGACGGGCGAGGTGATCGCCATCGGCCGCGAGGCGCGCGAGATGCACGGCCGCGAGGCGCGCGACCTCACCCTCGTCTGGCCCGTGGCCGACGGCGTCGTGGCCGACTTCGACAACTCCGCGCGGATGCTCTCGCACTTCGTCCGCGCGGCCCGCGGCGGCGTCTCGCACTTCAGCCGCCGGGCCGTGATGAGCGTCCTGTCGGGCGTGACGCACGTCGAGCACCGCGCGCTGCTCTCGGCCGCCGAGGAGGCGCACATCGGGCGCGTCTACATGGTCGAGGAGGGCTTGGCGGCGGCCATCGGCGCGGGCGTCAACGTCGAGGACAAGCAGGCGTCCGTGGTCGTCGACATCGGCGGCGACTCGGTCAACATCGCGGTCGTCTCGCTCGGCATGATCATCTACGCGCGCGCCGAGCGCACGGGCAGCCGCGACATCGACGCCGCGATCATCGAGCGCCTCCGCCGCTTCCGCGGCCTCATCATCGGCCCGGCGACGGCCGAGCGGGTCAAACTCGAACTCGGCTCGGCGGTCGAGCCGCCCGACCCGGCCCGCACGCTCAACGTCAAAGGCCGCGACGCGGCGGCGGGCACGCCCTCGGCCATCGACGTGACGGCCGACGAGATTTACTCGGTCGCGCGCCCCGTGCTCTCGAAGATTGCCGACGTGGTCAAGACCAGCCTCGGCGAGTTGCAGCCCGAGGTGGCGGCCGATCTCTACGACCGCGGCCTGATCATCACCGGCGGCGGCGCGCTCCTCGAAGGCATGGGCGAATTCCTGCGCCGCGAGACGCGCTTGAACGCCCACGTCGTCGAGGAGCCGCGCCACGCCTGCGTCAAAGGGCTGATACAACTCTTCGACGAGCCGCTCCTGCTCCGCCGCGTCACGCGCAACGAGCAGTCGCTGCTGCTCGACGGCGAGGTCACGGCGTACGAAACCCCGTGAAAGAAAGCTGTTAGCTGTTAGCTGTTAGCTGTTAGCTATTAGCAAAACAAATCAGGAACAGGAACGAAGAGCGAAAGCCGGGAGCCGTTACCTTCCGGCTAACAGCTAACAGCTAACAGCTAACGGCTAACGGCTACTCTTATGAAGTACAGCAGCATCCTTCACCGGCAGGTTCTCGTCGCGCGGGTGTTCGGCATCCCGGTCAGGATCGACTACCGCTGGTTCGCGGTCTTCGCGCTCTCGACGTGGCTGATCGCGGAGAACTTCCGGCGCGGCCTGTGGGAGCTTCAGCCCTTCGACGCCTCGACCTCGTGGGTGATCGGGATAGTTACGACGCTGCTGCTGTTCCTCTCGATCTTCGGGCACGAGCTGTCGCACGCGGTCGTCGGGCAGATGGAGGGCATCGAGATCGAGGAGATCGTGCTGCACCCGTTCGGCGGGCTGGCGCGCCTGCGCACGGAGCCGCAAAGCCCGCGCGCCGAGTTCCGCATCGCCGTCGCCGGGCCGGCGTCGAGCTTCGTCTTCGCGCTCGTCGCCTTCGGCGCGTTCAGCGTCGCCTACTTCGTCTTCCACGCCGAGAGCGTCTGGCCCGTCTTCGCCATCGTCGCGGGCGGCAACCTCATGCTCGCGCTCTTCAACCTGCTGCCCGGCTACCCGCTCGACGGCGGCCGCGTGCTGCGCGCGCTGCTCTGGCACCGGGGCGGGGAACTGCGGCAGGCGACGCGCCGCGTCAGCCAGTTCGGCCAACTGATCGCGGGCGTCGTCGTCTTCTACGGCCTCTACATGGCCGTCTTCTACAGCGCCTACTTCATGGCCGTCTGGTCGGTGCTCGTCGGGCTGTTCCTGTGGGACGCGGCGCGGGCCGTCTACCGCGCGCACGGCGGCGGCGGCGCGCGCACCGTGGCCGACGCGATGGCCGCGCCCTTCGCGCTCGAACCCGACACGCTGGTGAGCCGCCTCGTCGACGAGATTCTGCCCGTGCGCCGGCAGACGGCCTTCGCCGTCGCGCGCGCGGGCCGCCTGCACGGCATCCTCACGCTCGAAGACTTGAAGCAGCTCCCGCGCGAGCGCTGGCACCAGACGCGCGTCTCCGAGGTGATGCGACCCGTAGCGCCCGAGTTCTTCGTCGCCCCGCACAGCCCCCTCGGCCGCGCCGACGAACTGATGCGGCGCAACGGCGCGGGCGCGCTCGGCGTCGTCGACGACGCCGGCCAACTCGTCGGCTTCCTCCAGCGCGGCCGCATCAAGCGCGCGGCGGCGTCAGAGTAAACTCCCCCCTAAAATAGTTCCCCGCGCGTCGCCCGTCGCGCGACGAGCGACGCGCAAACGTCGGCGTTGCCATGCGCGTCGAATTTTTGCATAATCGGCGCGGAGGCGTGCAGCCATGTAAGCGTGTGCGCCGCCGTAAGTTTGGCCGCGCGCCAGTGGCGACACGGGCGCATCAGACGACCCATTCCCCCACGGGTCGGGGGCGGCCAAAGACCAGTTGCAGGACGTGCGACTGAAGAGATGAGCGCAACAATCGGGTCAACCGCTCAGCGGCCGGAAGGTTTGCGCCCGACGTGTATCCGAGATGGCCGGGACTTTCATACTGCCGTACGCGGACTATCTGGATCGCCTGCGCGAGCCGCGGAGCCTGCTCGACCTCGCGCTGGTCTTCCTGATCGTCTACACGGTCTTGAAGCTCCTGCGCGGCACGCGCGCCGCGCCGATGGCCGCCGGCCTGTCGGCCTTCGCGCTGCTCTACCTCGTCGCCTACCGCTACGACCTCGCCACGCTTGAGTTCGTCCTGCGCGGCGCGCTCATCTACATCGGCGTCGCCATCATCGTCCTCTTCCAGCCCGAACTCCGCCAAGCCCTGACCTCGCTCGGCAACCGCATCCGTTTGCCCAGCCTCGCGCGCCACCGAGGCCAGTTCGGCGAGGGCGTCTACGACGAGATCGTGCTCGCCGCGACGACCTTGGCCTCGACGAAGACCGGCGCGCTCGTCGTCATCGAACGCAACATCTCCTTACGCAACGTGACCGACGGCGGCGTCCGGCTCGACGCCGATCTCTCCTACGATCTGCTCGTCACGATCTTCAACCCGGCGACGCCGCTGCACGACGGCGCGGTCGTCGTCCGGGGCCACCGCGTCGCGGCCGCCGCCTGCTTCCTGCCGCTCACCCTGAACCCGCGCCTGTCGAAAGACCTCGGCACGCGCCACCGCGCCGCCATCGGCATCACCGAGGACACGGACGCCGTCGCGGTCGTCGTCTCCGAGGAGACCGGCCTCATCTCCTTCGTCGCGCGCGGCCAGATCAAGCGCGGCCTCGACGCGACGAAACTGCGCGCCAACATCTTCGAGGCCATGCAAGCCCCCGCGCGCGCCGAGGACAAGGAGCGCGACGCGGCCGAGGCCGAGACGAAAGAAGTCGTCTCGACTTAGGGTTGTTGCTTATGATCGAGCTGATGCGATCTCTCATTTCGGCGTCGGCGCTCGTCGCCGTCACGAGCTGCGCGTCGGTTTTTGCCGGGCAGCCGACTGCCGGAGCCACGCCCCCCGGACAGTGCGGCGAGAAGAGAGAGAACGGCAAGCTCGACAAGCCCCACGTCGTAGAGGGCGAGTCTTATCCCGTACCGAAACTCCGTCTCCGCGTGGTCGATGATAAAACGGGAAGGCCGGTCGCCGGGCGGCGGGTGTCCGTGTCGTTTGGTTGGGAATGGTTCGAGTATTCGTCGCCGGGCGG
Organism: Pyrinomonadaceae bacterium; assembly: GCA_036567125.1. GTDB lineage: Bacteria > Acidobacteriota > Blastocatellia > Pyrinomonadales > Pyrinomonadaceae > JAIVGV01. The sequence goes on from DATCVD010000126.1 coordinate 4,311, forward strand.
GCCGCTGGGGGCTTGGTGGTCGGGTTCGGAGGCCGTAACTTGCGTGACGGATAAAGAGGGGTACGTCAATCTGCCGCAGTGGACGGTCGTGCCGAAAGGGTGGTACGGCGGCGAGGCTTTGGTGGGACGCAAGCCGGAGATCGACGGCTTCGGCGTGGCGGTCTTTTTCGAGACGCATACCGCGAGCAACCACTTCAAGCGCGACGCGTTCGACGCGCTCGTGGAGGCCAAAATCGATCCTTTCCCGATCCGGGTTTCGACGGTGCGAGACCCTGACTTCTGAAGACCCCGTTTGAAGAGATGACCCTGCGCGACGTCGAGAAGGAGGCGGTGCTGATCGGGCGGCGCTGGCTGCACGATCTGATCTTCGCCGACTGGGGCCTGAAGCTGGTGGCGGCGGCCGTCGCCCTCGGCCTGTGGCTCGCCGTCACGGGCCAGCGCGCGCCCGCGACGGCGCGGCTCAGAAACGTCGCGCTCCACTTCGTGCTGCCCGCCGAGATGGAGATCGGCAACGAGCCGCGCGAGCAGGTGGACGTGATCCTGCGCGGCTCGCGCCGCATCCTGAACGCCCTGCGCGCCGGCGACGTGGTGCTGACCTACGACGCGAGCGCGCACCGCCCCGGCGAGCGGCTCGTCCGCCTCACGCCCGCGAACGTCACGCTCGAACTGCCCGAGGGCGTGAGCGGCGAGGGGCTGACGGTCGAGCGCGTCGAGCCGGCGAACGTGCCGCTGCGGCTAGAGCGCAGGATCGAGCGGTGGGTCGAGATCGAGCCGCGGCTCGAAGGCAAGCCCGCCGAAGGGTATGAGGTGCAGGGCGTCGAGACGCGGCCCGCGCGCGTGCGCGTGCGCGGCCCCGAAGGGCACGTCAACGAGTTGCAGAAGGCCTCGACCGAGACCGTCTCGGTCGAAGGGCGGGCGGAGAACTTCGTCGCCCAGCAAGCGGCAGTGGACATCGGCGACCGCAAGATCGTCCCCGTCGATACGGTCGTTGACGTGATCGTGCGCGTCGGCGAGCCGGCCGCCGAGCGCACCTTCGACGCGCTCCACGTCCTCCTCCCCGAAGGCGCGCAGGGCGAAGCGCAGCCGGCCCGC
>DATCVD010000127.1:0-9201 GCA_036567125.1 Pyrinomonadaceae bacterium
CGAGGCCGCGGCCGCGTCGGCCGCCCCGGCGGCCGACGCGAAGCGGATCGATCTCGCGGTCGAGACCCGCGGGGCCGAGGCGCTGGTCGTCACGGGCGATCCCGAACGCTTGCAGCAGGTCGTCTGGAACCTGCTGTCGAACGCCATCAAGTTCACGCCCGAAGGCGGGCGCGTCTCGGTGGGCCTCGAAGGCGCGGGCGCGGACGCCGTCGTCACCGTCGCCGACACGGGCGCAGGCATCAGGCCGGAGTTTTTGCCGCGCGTCTTCGACCGCTTCACGCAGGCCGACTCCACGACCACGCGCGCCTACAGCGGCCTCGGCCTCGGCCTCTCCATCGCGCGCCACCTCGTCGAGCTGCACGGCGGCGCGATCACGGCCGACAGCGCGGGCGAGGGGCGCGGCGCGACCTTCCGCGTCCGCCTCCCGCTGCACCCGGCGGCGGCGGACGCCGCCGACGCGCCGCGCCGCCACGACATGACGACGAACCAACCGACCGAACCGGCCGAGCCGCGCGGCGACGATCAGCCCGCAGCCCGCAAGTCGCGATCCGCGATCCTGACGGGCCTGCGCGTCCTCGTCGTGGACGACGACCCAGACACGCTGCTGATGCTCGGCAAGACGCTGGAGCGATACGGCGCGCGCACCGAGACGCGCGAGACGGCCGCCGCCGCGCTCGCGCTGCTCGAACGCGAACCCTTCAACGTGCTCGTCTCCGACATCGGGATGCCCGTCGAGGACGGCTACACGCTCGTCCGCCGCCTGCGCGCGATGGAGGCCGAGCGCGGCCGCCGCCAACTGCCCGCGCTCGCGCTGACCGCCTACGCCCGCAAAGAAGACCGCGACGCCGCCCTCGCCGCCGGCTACCAAGCGCACGTCCCCAAGCCCGTCGCGCCGTCGGAGCTGGTCGAAGCGGTCGCGGCCGTGACGGGCCGGGCCGCGAAAATCTGAGACGGTTCGTGGTGGGTCAGCGATCCGACAGGTTCGTGGCGAAGGCCGAGGCGGGGGAGGGCTGGCGCGTGTGGGACAGGAAGATGAAGAAGTGGTGGGGCGAGCGCTACCGGCACTACCCCGAAATCCTGCTGTCCGAGTTAAACGGCGCGAAGCGCCCGGAGCGGCTGACGGAACTGGTTAAGCAGTTGGCGGGCGACAGAACGCGCACCTCCTGAAACGGCCCGCGACTCACGCGCTGGCGTGAAAGCTCGCGCCCAACCGAGTCATCAAGTCAAACGGCTCAACTCGTCGAGCGCCGCGCCGAGGCGCGCGAGACCTTCTACGAAGATGTCGGCGTCGAGCGCGACGCCGACGCGGATGTGGTCGGGCTGCTCGAAGAAGCGGCCGGGCACGACGGAGGTCTCGTAACGGTCGAGCGCCAGCTCGCACAGCCGCTCGACCGTCGCCTCGTCGCCGCCGCGCAGGCGCGGGAAGGAGACGGTGCCGTGCGTGAGCGGCGGCGCTTCGAGTTCCGCGCGCGAGGCGAGGAAGCGGTTGAAGTGGGGCAGGTTCGCGTCGAGCAGGGCGCGCGACTCGGCCGCGATCCGCGGGAGGTGCGCGAGCGCGGCGACGCTCAGGCGCTCGGCCGGGTGCGGCTGCATCGCGCCGAACAGATCGTTCAAGCGCCAGATGCGGCGGGCCAGATCAGGCTCGGCCAGAATCCAGCCGCAGCGCAGGCCGCCGAGGCCGTAGACCTTCGTCAGACTGTTGGTGCTCACGAAGACGGGGCCGAGGTGGAAGGCCGAGCGCGGCGGCGCGTCCGTCAAGGCTGAGTCCAGATAAACTTCGTCACTGATGACGCGCGTGCCGACTGAACGCGCCAAGTCGCCGATCTCACGGAGCGTCGCCTCGTCGGCGAGCGAGCACGAGGGGTTGTGCAGGTTCGTCAGGACGACGAGGCGCGTGCGCGGCGTCATCGCCCGGCGGACTTCCGCCGCGTCGAGGCGGAAGCCGTCTTCGCGGCGGCGCTCGAAGCGGCGCACGCTCGCGCCGAGGTAGCGCGCGGTCGAGAGCAGCAGCTCGTAGGCCGGGCGCTCGATCAAAACTTCGTCGCCCGGCGAGACGAGCGCGCCCATCGCAAGGTGGTTCGCCATCGACGTGCCGTTGGCGGCGACGACGCAGTCGGGCGAAACATTCTCTTTGCGCGCGATTGATTCTTGCAGCGGCGCGTAGCCGTAGTAGCTCGGCCCCGACAGCTCGAAGTCCGCGAGCGTGACCGGGAGTTTCGAGAGCTGGTAGGCGCGCATCCCGCTGTTGGCGAGGTTGAAGCGCGCGCGCGCGTGGACGGTCTTCGCCCAGTGCATGTACTCGGAACTCATCACGCGCGAGGCGTTCGCGGTGCTCATCGTCTCTCGCCCCCTCCCCGTTTCGCCCGCCAGAACAGAAAGGCCGGCAGCCCCGCGAGCAGGATCAGCAGCCCGGCCGCGCTGTTCGCAGGCTCGCGGTAGATCGTCGCGGCGACGACCGCGGCGCACGCGGCGACGAAGAACGCGGTGGTCAGCGGGTGCAGCGGCACGCGGAAGATCGCGCCCCGCTCGTCGCCGCGCGCGCGCCCGCGGAAGACGAAGAGCGCGAGGCCGGTCAGGCCGAAGAAGATGAAATCGACCGAGACGACGTAGTTGAGAATCTGCTCGTAGCGGCCGGCGGCGGCGATCACGACGGCGAGCGCGCCTTGGAGCGCGATGGCCCAGACGGGCGCGCGCGTCCGACGATGGACGCGCGCGAGCGGCGCGAAGAAGAGTCGATCCTCGGCCATGGCGAAATAGACGCGCGGCGCGGTGAGCATCCCCTGACTGAGGAAGCCGAGCGCCGAGAGCGCCACGCCCGCCCCGCGGGATTACGTTTTTGGAGATCGGGGGTTGACTCTTTTAAGCTCGCCCATGAGCATCTGGCAAATCATTCGGCGGCTCGCGCCCTTCGTCAAGCCTTACACCCGCTGGGTCGTCTTCTCCCTCGTCCTCACGCTCCTCGGCGCGTTTGCGGCGCAGGTCAACCCGATAGTTTTGCGCTACGCGGTGGACACCATCGAGGGGCTGCTGCGGGAGGGCAAGACCGCGACCGAAGGGACTTCGCTGCTCGTGCTCATCAGCGCGATCCTGTTCGGCAAGGAGATTCTGAACACCGGGCTGAAGTACGGCCAGAACCTCTTCGGGGAGAAGATCCGCGTCAACGTTTCGAGCCGGCTCTCGCAGTTCGCGGTCGAGAAAATCCTGACCTACCGGCTCGCCTTCTACACCGACTCGGACAACCAGACCGGCATCCTCCAGACGCGCATCGACCGCGGGGCCGAGAGCCTGACGAAACTCGTGCAGAACGCCTTCATCGACATCCTGCCGCTGTTCGCCAACGCGGCCATGGCGCTCGTCGTCATGTTCTACGCCAACACCTACGTCGGCCTCGTGGCCGCGGGCGTGCTGCCCGTCTATTTTCTGCTGAGCCAGCGGCAGGCTTCGCTGCTCAAGGGCGCGCGGCGCGGCCTGCGGGCGCTGCGCGAGACGAAGAACAACGGCCTCCACAACATCATCGAGTCGATCGTCGTCATCAAGTCGTTCGTGCGCGAGGAGTACGAGAAGGAGAAGCAGTTCCGTTTGCAGCAGAACCTCGTCGCCGCGCAGCTGAGGCAGCGGCAGACCAACTTCGTCTTCGACGGGCTGAAGACCTTCCTCGAACAGATCGGCGTCGTGCTGATCATCATCCTGACCGCGTACCTCGTCCTCGACGGCCGGATGACCATCGGCGCGATCATGTTCCACATCATGCTCTTCAACAACGTCTCCGCGCCGATCCGCCAACTCCACCGGATTTACGACGAGATGAACGACGCCCTGACCTACGCCGAGGGCTACTTCCAGATTCTCGACGCCGACAAAGAGATTGAGGCGAGCGGCGAGCTGGGCGTCTCAAGCCTCGAAGGCACGCTCGAGCTGCGCGACGTGAGCTTCACCTACCCGAACGGCACGCCGGCCCTCCACCACGTCGACATGAAAATCCCGGCGGGGAAGACGGTCGCGTTCGTCGGCCTCTCCGGGGCGGGGAAGTCCACGCTGCTCAACCTGCTGACGAGGTTCTACAAGCCGACGAGCGGGCGCATCCTCCTCGACGGCAAGGAGCTGGCCGAGTACGAGACCGATCTGCTCCGCCGCAAGATCGGCCTCGTCCTGCAAAAGAACCACATCTTCAAAGGCACGATCGAGGAGAACATCCGCTACGGCGACCTCGAAGCGTCCGCGGCGGGAGTCCGCGAGGCGGCCCGCAAGGCCTACCTGCACGAGCAGATCGAGCGGCTGCCGCAGAAGTACGAGTCGGACGCGCAGCTGCTCTCGGGCGGCCAGCAGCAGCGCATCGCCATCGCGCGGCTGTTCCTGAAAAACCCGCCGATCATCTTCCTCGACGAGCCGACCGCCAGCCTCGACGCCGTCGCCACCGAGCAGATCAAGAACAGCCTCGACGCGATCAAAGAGGAGCGCACCGTGGTCGTGATCTCGCACAGCATCTCGCAGATCATCGACGCGGACATCATCTACGTGCTCAAGGAGGGCCGCGTCGTCGAGCACGGCGCGCACGAAGAGCTGTACGACCGGGACGGGACTTACCGCGAAATCTTCAACGCGTCGGCCCGCAGCCTGAATCTGGACAAGATAACGAGGACTTCTGGACGTGGAATTCGCGCCCGACGCGGTGAGGTGAGCGTGGAGGGGGGCGGGGCCGGCGGGCGCGCCGCTCAGCCCGCCAGCTTGGCGAAGGCCGAGCGCGCGGCCTCGACCGTGCGATCCAGCAGCTCGTCCGTGTGGGCGAGGCCGATGAAGGCGGCCTCGAACTGCGAGGGGGCGAGATAGACGCCTTCGTCGAGCATGGCGTGGAAGAAGCGGCCGTACAAGTCGCGGCCGGCGCGCGAGGCTGTGGCCCAGTCGGTGACGGGTTCGGGGGTGAAGAAGGTCGTCCACATCGAGCCGACGCGGTTGGTCGTCGTTTGAATGCCGGCGGCGCGTGCGGCTTCGGCGAGGCCGGAGGTCAGGCGCGAGCCGGCGCGTTCGAGCCGGTCGTAAACCGACTTGTCGCGCAGCCGCCGCAGGGTCGTCAGCCCCGCGGTCATGGCGAGCGGGTTGCCGGAGAGCGTGCCGGCCTGATAGACGGGGCCGGCCGGGGCGATCTGCCGCATGAGATCGCGCGACGCGCCGTAGGCCCCGACGGGGAGGCCGCCGCCGATGATCTTGCCGAGCGTGGTGATGTCGGGCCGCACGCCGTACAACTCCTGCGCGCCGCCGCGGGCGAGGCGGAAGCCGGTCATCACCTCGTCGAAGATGACGAGCGCCCCCGCGCGCCGCGTGATGTCGCACACCTCTTGCAGATAATTTTCGCGCGGCGGGACGCAGCCCATGTTGCCGACGACCGGTTCGATGATACAGGCGGCGATCGAAGGGCCGTGCTCGTCGAAGGCGCGCGCGAGCGACTCGGCGTCGTTGAAGGGGACGGTGATCGTGTTCTGCGCGACCGAGGTGGTGACGCCGGGGCTGTCGGGCAGGCCCAAGGTGGCGACGCCCGATCCGGCCTTGACGAGCAGGCTGTCGCCGTGGCCGTGGTAGCAGCCCTCGAACTTGACGATCTTCTCCCTGCCCGTAGCGCCGCGCGCGAGCCGGAGCGCCGACATCGTCGCCTCCGTCCCCGAGTTGACCATCCGCACCATCTCGACCGACGGCACGGCCGAGATGATCTCCTCGGCCATCTCGATCTCAAGCTCGGTCGGCGCGCCGTAGCTCGTGCCGCGGGCGAGCGCGTCGGCGAGCGCCGCGACCACTTCCGGGTCGGCGTGGCCGAGGATCATCGGCCCCCACGAGCCGACGTAGTCGATGTAGGTGCGCCCGTCGGCGTCGGTCATGGTCGCGCCGCTGGCGCTCCGGATGAAGCGCGGCGTGCCGCCGACGCCGCGGAAGGCGCGCACGGGCGAGTTGACGCCGCCGGGGATCAGTTCGACGGCGCGGGCGAAGAGTTTCTCGGAGTTGTCGTCGGCCTCCGTGCGGGGCGTGGTCATGCCGTCATGCTAGACACGCGGCCGCGCGATGGCAAGCGGGCCGCGAGGCGGCAGAAGACTTTGACGACGTAGGGATCGAACTGCGTGCCGGCGCAGCGCTCCAACTCGGCGAGCGCGGCGGCGTGCGAGCGCGCGGGCCGGTAGTCGCGGCGGTGCGTCATCACGTCGAAGGCGTCGGCGACGGCGAGGGCGCGCGCCGAGGGGTCGATACTTTCGGCGCGCAGGCCCCGCGGGTAGCCCGTGCCGTCCCACTTCTCGTGGTGCTGGACGACGGCGAGCGCGGCCCCGTCGAGGAAGGCGAGGCCGGCGAGCAGTTGGCGGCCGTCGTCCGGGTGGCGGCGCATCTTGGCCCACTCCTCTTCGGTCAGCCGCCCCGGCTTGTGCAGCACCGCGTCGGGGACGGCGATCTTGCCCACGTCGTGCAGCAGCGCGCCGAGGAAGAGCGTGGTCAGCTCGGCCGGGGTCAGTTCCAGCTCGCGGCCGAGCAGGAGGCTCAGCCGCGCGGTGCGGCGCGAGTGGGCGAAGGTGTCGTGGTCGCGCAGGCGGAGCGCGGAGACGAGCAGGCCGAGTTTCGCGCGGTCGTCCGCCGCGAGCGAGTCGAGCAGGCCGCCGTCGCGCACGTCGAGTAAGGCAGTGTGTGTCATCTGATTTTCGCGCACGCCTCCGGCGCAGGCGGCGTGCCGCCTCTGTCTCGGGTGAGTGAGGTTTTGGGACAAGAGCGCCGCCCCCGTCCGGCTAACGGACGGAAACGGCTAAGGGGGTTTTTATTCCGAGCAAAGGGAGAGGGGTATTGAAGTTTTACGCCAAAGACGACGAGATTGCAATACCCTTTTTGCGCGGGCGCTCGCCGCCGGGCGAACGAGCGCCGCGCAAGGCGGGGCGGACTCAGCCGAAGATGCTGCGCCAGCGGCGATCAATCGCGGGGCCGAAGATGAAGGCGGCGAGCGAGGGGCTTTCGTGCGAGCGGTCGTAGCCGACGAGTTCGACGTAGGCGCGGCCCGTCGCCTCGGCGTCGCCGTGGCGGCCGGCGACCGCGCACGCGCCCTCCCAGTAGACGACCATCGTCGTGCCGCGCGTGTCGAGCTCCTGATCCTTGAGGACGGGCGTGACGGCGACCTCGACGCCGAAGCGCGGGACTGTGAGCCGCCAGCCCGACGGGTAGGTCGCGCCGGTGTGCGGGCTGCGCCAGCGCGAGACGGCTTCGAGCCGGAAGTCTTCGAGCGCGAGGTGGTGCGCGCGGCCGTCCGGTTCGACGAAGGTGCCGCTGGAAAAAGAGGACGGGCGATCCTCGGCGTCGCGGATGTGGTAGACCATCAGCTCCGCGCCGGTCGAGAGTTGCAGGCTGAACCAGTCCCACCCCTTCTGGTTGCGCGTCGTCTGCCACGTGCCGAACTCGCGATCCATCCACGCCGCGCCGCGGAAGCCCTCGGTCGCGCCGTGCCAAGTGATTTGGCCTTCGGCCTCCATGCGCGTGTAGGAGAAGTAGCGCGACGCCTCGCCCTCGTCCTTGAAGCTGACGCCGCGGCTGTCGCGGCCGTTGAGCGCGGCCGGCTTCGCGGGCTTCAAAGCGGCCTCGAAGATCAGATCGTCGCCGAGCGTGGCGCGCAGGAGGTGTAGGCCGTGGGCCTCGCGCACAGTCCAGTCGCCGAGGCGGAGGGAGTAGCGGCGCGCGCTCGCCGCGGCGGGCGGGTCGAACGGGCCGTTGGCGCTCTTGCGGTGGTCGTAGCGGAAGCGGCCGCGCGACTCGTCCGTCAAGGCGAAGTGCGCGAGGTAGAGCGGGTTGGCGAGCAGGCGCAGGGGCACGACGCCGAAGCGATCAAGATCGGTGCGCCGCTTGAAGAAAACCAGCTCGAAGCCGAAGCGGCGGCCGCCCTCGGTCTCGGCGTGGCCGGTGTAGTACCACCACTCGGTCTGCGCGTCGCGGTGCGCGTAGAGGTCGCGGGGGAGTTCGACGCCCGCGTGCTCCGTGCCGTCGCGCAGGGTCGAGGCCGGGCCGGCGACGATGTCCGCGAGGTTGTCGAGGACGGTCGTGGCGAACTGCTCCAGCGGCTCGATGATGTTCGTGCTCATTCGTTGCGGACGAAACCCCCGTGTTCGAGATGCCGGGAGTTTAAAAGTCCGGGGTGGAGAAAGTGTGCGGCAATTGCAAAGTGAAGTTTGCGGGGCGCGGGCGGCCTCGCCGCGGAGGGCGGTCTTCAGTTTTCGGCAAGCGATCCGTCTCGACCGAAAACCGAAGACGGAAAACCGCCTTCCCGCGGCGGCGGGCCGCTCGCGGCTCAGGCCCGTCGGCTACACGACGCGCTCGGCCGACTCGCGCGGCTCGACGAGGAGGGTCTTGAAGGAAGACATGCGGACGAGGCCGGGGGCCGCGCCCTTGGGCTTGGAGAGAAATTTCCGCTGCGCGTAGTTGACGGCGACTTTGGCGTCGCCGCGCGCTTGGCTGAAGTGGGCGGCGAGTTGGGCCGCCTCGTGGACGGTGCGCTGCGGGATGTCGGCGTTGCGCGCGTGGTTGCGGACGACGACGTGCGAGCCGGGGTAGTCGGCGGCGTGCAGCCAGAGGTCGTGCGGGCGCGCGACCTTGAAGGTCAGCCGGTCGTTGTCGCGCGCGGCGCGGCCGACGAGGATTTCGTAGCCGTCCGACGAAAGATACCGGCGCGCGCCCGCGACCGCCTCGGCCGCCTGCTTGCGCGCCTTCGCGGACTTCGCGCCGCCGCCCGCCGCGAGATCAACGCCGCCGCGCCGTGCGCCCTTCGCCCCCGATTCCGCGGACTTCGCGCCGCGGCCCGAGCCTTTCTTGCCGGGGGCGTTTTCCTCAAAAGCGTCGAGCGCGGCGTCGTCCCTCGTCGCGGCGGTGCGTTCGAGTTCGGCCAGCGCGGTTTCGAGCGCGTCGAGTTCCGCGCCCAACTCGGCGCGGCGGCGGTCGATCTCCTGCGCGGCGCGCTTGGCGCGGGCGTAGAGCGTGAAGCGGCGCGCGGCCTCCTCCTGAAGCGTGGCGTGCTCGTCGATTTCGAGTTCGACCGTGGGCGCGTCTTCCGCGAAGTAGTCGAGGAGGCGGACGCGCGCGCCGTCGCGCTCGGCCGTCGAGAGGTTGGCGAGGAGCAGATCGCCCGCGCGCTTGTGCTCGGCCGGGTCGCCGTGAGCCGCACGGTCGCGCGCGAGGTTAGCGTCGAGCTTGCGGCGG
>DATCVD010000128.1:0-4812 GCA_036567125.1 Pyrinomonadaceae bacterium
TCCGAGAATCAGCGCGGCCTCGCCGAGCGTGGCGAGCGGCCAGTAGAGATCGCCGCCCGCGGCTTCGGTGCGCGCGAGATCGGCGAGGCACTTTTCGCGCACCTCGCGGGCGAGCGCGTGCGCGCGGGCCGAGTCGCCGGAGAGCAGCGCGAGCGTGGCGGCGTTGATGCCCGTCCAGTAGCCGCCGCTCAACTCGTAAGCCTCGGAGTAGAAGCGCAGGGCGAGGCGCAACTGATCCGCGCGCGCGGCCCCGTCGCCCGCTTGCGACCAGAGGTCTTTGTGCGTGCGCGCGAGGAGGCCGAGCGACTCCTCGTCGCGGTGGCCCTCGTCGTAGAGGGCGCGGAGCCGCTCGTTGGCGCGGCGCGTCGCCCCGGCGCGCGAGAGGGCGAGCGCCCGCAACTGTCGCAGCCGCAGATCGCCGGGCAAGGCCTTGTGGCCCTCGGTCGCTATGTCGTAGGCGAGGAGCGATTCGCCGAGCTTGAGCAGGCGCTCGGCCAAGCGGCGGTAGATTTCGGGGCGCGCGGCCCAGCGCGCCGGGTCGTGCGACTGCCACGCGAGGATGAGCGCCTTGAGGCTCAGGCTGGCCGGCGCGTCGAGCGCGGCGAGCAGCCCCGTCACGTCGCCCGCGTCGGCGTCCGCGCTCGACGGGGCCGCCGGCGAGTCGGGCGGCTGGATGCGGTAGCCGAGCGAGAGGATCGTCTTGATCGTTTCGAGCGCGGTCGTGCGGTCGTAGTCCTTCTCGTCCTCCGGCAGCTCGTCGTAGGAGACGAGGCCGGGGTGCTCGCGCCGCAGGTCGTCGCGGCGCGGGCCGTAGCGCCAGTCGTCCTCGACGCGCTGCCGCGCCCAGTTCTCGTGCGTGTTGCGCGCGAGCAGCTCCGTCAGCTCGACGATCTCGTCGGGCAGCGCGACGTTGGACGTGTCTATCGGGTGCGGTTCGTATTTCATGGGAGAAGCCGTTAGCCGTTAGCCTTTAGCTATTAGCCGTTAGCTGTTAGCTGTTAGCCGGGAACAGCCGCAGCAAGTTACGAGTTTCAATCACGCGGTTTTGGTTTAGCTAACAGCTAACGGCTAATAGCTAACGGCAAATCAATCGTGGAGCGTGGTCAGGCCGTAGAGCGTTTCGGCGGCGATGAAAGTCCACTCGGCCGTCGCCTTGTTCGCCGCCTCGGGGCCGAGCTTGACGACCATGTGGCCGAGCGCGCGCCGGACGCGGACGCGATCCTCTTCCGGCACTTCCGCGTTGCCCTCGGCCCAGCGCAGCCACGCCTCGGCCGCGCTGATGCCCCACGGGTGCCACAGGAAGCCGACGCCCTCCTTGCCCGTGAACTGGCGGCCAGTCTCGTCCACGCAGATGGCTGAAAACTCCGCGCGGCCGATCGGGTAGTCGAGCGGGCGGACGGCGCACTCGGCGACGTGGCGCGGAATCTGCCGCACGATCTCGTCGGGGACGTGGATGCCGGCCTCGGCGCGCGCGCGCAGCAGCAGCGAGTAGATTTGCAGCGTCAGGCCGTCGAAGGTCTCGTCCGCGCCCTCGCGTATGCCGCGCCAGCCCGGCCGGTCGCCGGTCGTGTCGTAGCTGTCGATGAGGAACTGCGCCGTCTTCCTCAACAACTCCTCGCGCCGCTCGTTGCTGCCCTCCCACGGCAGGTGCGCGCGGCGCATTTCGAGCAGCGCGAGCAGCGCGAGCGTGGTCGTGTACGGGCTGGCCTCGTCGGCCTCGCGCTGGCGCGGGAACATGTTCCAGCCGCCGGTTTCGAGCGGCCGGTAGGTCTTCAAAACTTCCTGCGTGTAGGCGAGGTGCGCGAGGGCGCGCGCGCGCTCGTCCTGCGTCAGGAGGTCTGGGCGCGCGAGCGCGCAGGCGAGGGCCGTCGCCGTCCAGAGCGCCGGCTCGGCGACCGTGTCCGTGTCGTACTGGTGCGAGGCCCAGCCGAGTTTCAGCCCGCCGCGCTCGACGGGCGTGCCCGGCTCGAACGGCTGCCAGAGGATCGGCAGCAGGGCGCGCAACTCTTCGCGCGTCGCCTCGCGCGTGCGGAACATGCCGGCGAGCGCCTGCGACTGACTCCAGACTTCCGTCTCCAAGCGCGCGCCCGGCTTGAGCGAGACCTTGAGCCAGTTGGGCGGCGTGCGGTTCGCGGCCAACGCGTCGAAGATGGCGCGCCGCTGCGGCGCGGCGGCGCGCAAGACCTCCGCGCGCTCGTAAGTCGGCCGCAGCACGGACAGGTCGTGGCGGTCGATGAACGTGCGGAGGCGCTCGCTCGCCGGGAGCGGCGCGCCGAGGTCGGAGAGCGCGACGTAGGTGAACACTAACAGCACGAGCGCGCCGAGCGAGGCGAAGGCCGCCCGCAGGCGTTGGCGGCGGACGCGCTGCTGCTCGCGCTGGCGCAGCTCGTCGAAGCCGACGCCGAGCAGCCCGGCCAAGATTTTCAGCTTCGAGTTCTCGCGCCCGTCCTTGCCCTTGCGCGCGTCGGCCGCGATCGGCTCGACGCGATCCTCCGTCAGCGTGCCATCACCTCGGACGCGGAACCTGAGCGCGGGCGGGAAGCATTCCAGCTCGCCCGACGCGGGGAAGTCGGTCGCGTTCGGCTCGCCGTCCACGATCAGGCAGAGCACGCGATCCTCGCGGCCCAGCGCCTTGAAGGTCTTGATCTCCTCGTTGACCCAGCGCGACGCGGCCGCGCGCGGCGAGCAGACGACGACGAGCGTGCGCGAGCGCGAGAGCGCCCCGCTGATGTTGCCGCCGAGGTCGGCCGAGCCGGGCAGTTCTTCGCGGTCGCGAAAGACCGGAAACAGGCGGCGCGGGACGGGGCCGAGCGGGGTGGGGCGGCCGACCAAGCGGCGCGGCACGCGGTAGGTCTCCAGCTCCTTGTGGAGCCACTGCGCCCACTCCTCGTCGCGGTGGCTGTAGCTGATGAAGGCCCAGTACTTGAACTCGCCTGCTGTGTCCGTCTGCTGCTGGGGCGTCTCGTCGGGGGGCATCAATCGGTTGCAACTCCGGTCGTCACTGCTCTCGAACGCGCCGGCATTGTAGCAGAGACGCGCATCGCCTAACGATGAAGTACGAACGCGGAACGATGAACTGAAAGCAGGTGGTCTTCAGTCCATCGTTCCGCGTTCGTCGGTTCTTGTCAGAGCCAGCGGCGCTTGCGGAATTTGGCGTCCGTCCAGAAGTCGCGGAGCAGTCGCGCCCGGGGCGGGCGCGCGGGCGCGCTGGCGTCGGCGCTTGCGGGCGGGATGACGAGGCTGACCACGTCGTAGCGGTGCGGCGCGGAGGTCAGGCCGAAGGCGCGGCGGTAGGCGCGGGCGGCGCGCGTGATCTGCCGCTGCTTGCGCAGATCGACGTTCGCTTCCGGCGCGGCGAACTCGTCCGACCGTCGCGTCTTCACCTCGACGAAGCAGAGCGTCGGGCCGTCGTAGGCGATCAGATCGATCTCGGCCTCGACGACCGCGCCGCGCAAATTTCTCCCGACCGGCAGTTTGAAGTTCGCGGCGACGAGCCGGTAGCCCGCGCGCTCCAAGAGATCGGCCGCGAGCCGTTCGCCGCGCGCGCCGAGCGCGAGGTGCGCCGCTAGCGCCGGGCGCGACTCCGCGCGGGGGAGCTTCGCGCTTCCGAGTCGCCCGAAGATCGTCCGTGTGAGGTTGGACAGCTTCATCGCGGGAGGGCGGGTCTTACGTACTGATCCGGGCTTTGTTAAAGATCGTGTTGACGAAGCCGATCATGATCTGGGCGTCGCGGAAGCCTTGCAGCCTGTTCGTCGTCCAGTCGCCCTGAAAACTGTCGAGGGCCGAGGTCAGCTCGTCGTTGTACTGGGCGACTAACGCCTCGATCTTATCCGGGGGCGTCGCCTTGAGGGCGTTAACGAGAGCGTTGGCTTGCTGGCGTGTGCCGTTCAGCTCGTCGGCGCTGACGCCTTGGTTGAGCAGTTGGTCGAAAAAGACCGTCGAGTTGATGACACTGGCGACACTCGTCAGCGTAAAGGTTAATCCTGCTGCGTTCACGTATGAAGTCTCCTTCGGGGCGGGGCGTATGGATTGCGTTGGCGTCGGTTGGGCCGAAGCGTGGGGGCACGATATTGCGCGGCGGCCGGGTTGTCAACTCTTAGGAGCTAGGAGCTAGGATTTAGATTTGAGACTGTAGATCATAGATTCCAACTCCCAAATCCCGATTCCTAGCCCCTAAATCCTAGCCCCTAAATCCTAACCCCCAGATCGACTTCTTGCGACGGCGCGGAAGCGCGCGCTAGACTGGCGGCTAAATTTTATGGGCACAACGAAGTCAGACGCGGCGGCGCAGGCTGCGGGCGCGGCGCTGCCGCTCGTCACCATCGTCGGGCGGCCGAACGTGGGCAAGTCCACCCTGTTCAACCGCATCGTCGGCGAGCGGCGCTCAATCGTCGGCGACGAGCCGGGGATCACGCGCGACCGCATCTACGGCGAGGCCGAGTGGTCGGGCCGCCGCTTCTCGGTCGTGGACACGGGCGGCATCGTGCCCGACGACGACGCGGTCATCCCCGCGAACATCCTGAAGCAGGCCGAGGCGGCAATCGGCGAGGCGGTCGCGCTCGTCTGGGTCGTCGACGTGCGCGCGGGCATGACGCCGCTCGACGAAGAACTCGCGCGGCTGCTGCGCTCGACGGGGAAGACCGTCGTCATCGCCGCCAACAAGGCCGACGCCGCGCGGCTCGAAGCCGACGCCGCCGAGTTCCACCGCTTCGGCTTCGACGACGTCGTCGCCGTCTCGGCCGAGCACGGCGACGGCGTCGGCGACCTGCTCGACGCGCTCGTCGAGCGTTTCCCGGCCGGCGAATCGGCGGC
>DATCVD010000129.1:0-23426 GCA_036567125.1 Pyrinomonadaceae bacterium
CCGGCGTGCCGCAGCGGCCGACGCCGTCCGCGATTGAAGCGCCTTCGGTCGTCGGCCGCTACCAGCAAATGATTACGGCGCGGGGCTTGGCGGCGCGGCTCTATTTTCTCGCCTCGGATTTTTTCGAGGGGCGCGAGACGAGCACGCGCGGCCAGAGGCTCGCGGCCGACTACCTCGCCTCGCAGTACCGCGCCCTCGGGCTCGCGCCCAAAGGCACGGCCGCGGCGGCCGACGCGCGCTCACCGGCCGCCTACTTCCAACGCTTCAGGGTTTACAGGAGGCAGCCGTCAAAGACGCGGCTCGAAGTCGCGGTTCGCGGCCGGAGGGTGGCCGCCAGCACCTACTCGCGCCGGTCTCAGGACGGGCTCTCTTACTTCGCCTTCGGGAGTCTGTCGGACGCCGCCGGCGGCGTCGTCTTCGCCGGCTACGGCATCAGGGACGCCGCGCTCGGCTACGACGATTTCGCCGCGCTCGCCGCGCAAGGCGTCCGCATCGACGGCAAGTGGATCGTCATTCTGGCCGACGAGCCGCTCAGAGACGCCTCGGCGAGTCTCCTGCCGACGCCTGACGGCAAGCCGTCGAAGTGGACGACGCAACCGTCCCACAAAAGGAAGGCCATCTGGCTGGCGGGCCGTCCGGCGGGCGTGCTCGTCGTGGGCGACGCCGGGCCGCGCGGCGCGGGCAAGTTCGACGAGAGCGCCGCGCGGGCCGCGTCGGCTCTCGACGGCGTCGGCCAGCTGTCGCTCTACCGAGACACGCCGAGTTCGTTCCCCCCGACCTTCATGATCTCCAGCCGGATGGCCGATAAAATCCTGTCGGCCGCGGGCCGCACCGCCGCGAGCGTCGCGCGCGAGATCGACCGCGGCCTCAGGCCGTCAGTCTTCGAGGTGAAGGGCGTGGAGGTGCGCGCGGCCGTCGAGCCCGGCGGCGAGGAGTTGGAGACGGAGAACGTGCTGGCGTTCATCGAAGGCTCAGACCCGGCGCTGAAGGATCAGGTCGTCGTCGTCTCCTCGCATTACGATCACCTCGGCGTCGACCGGCGTGCCACGGGGGATCAGATTTACAACGGGGCGGCCGACGACGCCTCCGGCACGGTCGCGGCCCTCGCGCTGGCCGAAGCCTTCGCGCGGGCCAAGGCGGACGGCCTCGGCCCGCGCCGCTCGCTGATCTTCGCCAACTTCTCCGGCGAGGAGAAGGGACTCCTCGGCTCGACCTACTACGCGGAGACGGGGCCGATCGTGCCCCTCGAAAAGATCGCGGCCAACGTCAACATGGACGGCGTTGGCGGCTTCGATCCGAACCACCCGACCGGGAGCAGGGACTACATCTACGTCGTCGGCACGCGGCGGGAGTCGGAGGAGTTGATCGAGACGAACCGGCGGCTCAACGAGCTGACGGGCGTCAGGCTGCGCCTCGACCACCCGCCGCCCTCGCTCTTCAACTCCGACCACGTGAGCTTCCAGAGGCGCTCCGTCCCGTTCATCTACTATTCGACGGGCTTGACGGAACACTTCCACCGGCCGAGCGACGAGCCGGCGACGATTGACTACGACCATCTGGCGCGCGTCGCGCGACTCGTCTTCGCCAACGTCTGGCAGGCTGCCAACCAAGACGCGCCGCCGGGCGGCCTCCCGCAGAGCCGGCTGACGGCCGCGGGCGGCTACTCCTGCCCCCCGTGCCCGTTCGACTGCGACGACCTTGTCTTCGAGCGGCCGGGCGAGTGCCCCGTTTGCAGGATGGTGCTGCTGCCGAAGGTTCGGCCGAAGGATCGGCAGTAGCAGCGGTAAAGGCCGCCGTGGGTTATTCGCCAGACCACAGCAGTGTTGCAAAGGCTTTTAGCCCAACTAGTAGTGCGAAGCGCGTGCTACACCCCAACATCTAGTCTTCTCAGATTTTTTTTTGTAACACCACCGTCGGGCCATGCGGCGGCCGTGATGGCGACCTGCTTCACCAAAAGTTGACTCCTCTCGCGACTGATCGCCGACTCGGCGCGGATAACGCGCCCTCCGGGGTTGCCAAGAAAGGCTATTACGCAGGCCGTCGCGCCCCCGAACCGCAGCGAGAAAGCTCCCGCCGCACGCAAATCCCCGTATTGACATTCTATAGGAGTCGCCTTATTCTCATATAGAACGTCTATACGAGATGGCGTCGAGTTCTAAGCACACGAACCTACTACGAGGCACGCTCGATCTGCTGATCCCGAAGAGCCCCTCGCCCGGCGGGCCGCACGGCCTCGGCGTCTCGCGCCGGATCGGGCAGATCACCGGCGGCACGTCCCAAGTCAGGCCGGGGCCGCCGTTCCCGGCGCCGCACCGGATGGAGGAGTCAGGCTGTCTCTCGTCGTCGTGGGGCGAGCCGGAGAACAACCGGCGCGCCAAGTTCTACCGGCTCGGCCGCGCCGGGCGTAAGCAGTCGGAGGCCGGGGGGCGCGCGTGGGGGCGGATGGCCCGCGCGGGCGCTCGAAGCAGTATAGGGGGCGAAAGGCATGGTTGGCTGGCAGCGCGTGCTCCGCCTTCGGCGGAACCTTCTAAGCAAAGCCCGGGTGGAGCAGGAGCTGGACGAGGAGCTTCGCGCCTACGTGGAGCTACTGACCGCCGAGAAGGTCAGCGGCGGGATGGACGAGGCTGCCGCCCGGCGTGCCGCCTTGCTGGAGGTGGGGGGCGTGGAGCAGGTCAAAGAGGCGGTGCGCGAGGTGAGGGCGGGGGCCGTGCTGGAAACTATTTTGCAGGACACCCGCTACGGCGTCCGCGCCCTGTCGAAGAACCGCGCCTTCACGCTCGCGGCCGTCCTCACGCTGGCCCTCGGCATTGGGGCGACCACCGCCATCTTCAGCATAATCCACGCCGTCGTGTTGAGGCCGCTGCCGTTTGCCGATCCTGATCGGCTCGTGATCCTGTGGCCGGTCAAACAGAAAACCTCCAGCTCGAAGGCCGACTACGTCGAGCTAAAGAAGGAGGCGCGCTCGTTCGACGACATCGCCGCCTACAGCGGCTGGGGCTTCACCGTCACGGGCGGCGGCGAGCCTGTGAAGCTGGACGGGGCGCGCGCGAGTTCCAACCTCTTCTCCGTGTTAGGCGTGGACGCGGCGCGCGGCCGCACCTTCCTGCCCTCGGAGGAGCAGCCGGGCGGCGACAAGGTGGCGGTGCTCAGCCACGGGCTATGGCAGAGTCGGTTCGGCGCGGACGAGACAATCGTCGGGCAGCGGATCGCGATTAACGGCGAAGATCACACCATCGTCGGCGTCATGCCGCGAGGCTTCAACTTTCCCGTCGGCGTCAGCCGCGATCTGTGGGTTCCGGCGACGCTTGACCCGGCCAAGGAGGACGACTACGGGGCGGCCTACCTGACTTTGATCGGCCGTCTCAAGCGGGGCGTGAGTGCCAACCAAGCGCAGGCCGAAATCGCCTCGCTCTCCGGACTGGCGGGCCGGAGAAGGCCGGGGGCGGCAAACGATCACGGCCGGGACGCGAAAGTTAATTCGCTTCAGGCGGAAACGGCGGCCAACGCCCGGCCGACACTCTTAATCCTGCTCGGCGCCGTCGGGTTGGTGCTGCTGATCGCCTGCGCGAATGTCGCCAACCTGCAACTCGCCCGAACCGCCGGCCGGCAGAAAGAGTTCGCCATCCGCGCGGCACTCGGCGCGCGGCAATCGCGCCTGGTTCGTCAACTCCTGACCGAAAGTCTGCTGCTCTCCGTCCTCGGCGGGGCGGCGGGCCTCGTCGTTGCTTACTGGGGCCTCGATCTGCTGCTCGCGCTGTTCCCGGCCGACACCCCGCGACTGAACGAGGTGGCGATCAGTCGCCAAGTTCTCGGCTTCGCCCTCGGCGTCTCGCTGGCGGCCGGCGCGCTCTTCGGACTCGCCCCCGCCTTACAGGCCGCGGCCCCCAATCTCGAACCATTACTCAGGGAAGGCGGGCGCGGTTCGGCAGGCGGCGCGGGGGGGCGTCTTCGGGGCCTCCTCGTGGTGTCTGAGGTCGCGCTGGCTTTGATGCTCGTCGTCAGCGCCGGCCTGATGATTAAGAGTTTCTGGCGGCTCCAGCAGGTCGATCCCGGTTTCGCAGTCGGGAACGTCCTGTCGTTCCAACTCTCGCCGCCCCCCTTCGCGCCGCCCGGCTCCCCGGAAGGGCCTGCGAGGGCGAGGGTCTATTACCGGCAGGCGCTTGAGCGGCTGGCAACGCTGCCCGGCGTGGAGTCTGTCGGCGGCATACACCTGCTGCCCATGGGTGACAGCAACTGGAACCCCGGCTTGCGGGTCGAGGATCGTCCCGCGCCCGCGGGCGCGGAGTCGGGAAGCGTGAACTGGCGTCTGGTCACGCCCGACTACTTCCGCACGATGAACGTCCCCCTCCTCAAGGGGCGCGCCTTCAACCACGCCGATAACGAGAGGGGGGCGGCGGTGGCAATCGTTAACGAGACGCTGGCCCGCAAATACTGGCCCGGAGAAGACCCGCTGGGGAGGCGCATCAGCACCGGCTTCGAGGGAAAAGACAAGTGGGCGACGGTCGTCGGCGTGGTGGGCGACGTTAAGCAGCAGGGCTTGGGCGCTCAGACCGAGCCGGAGATGTACCGCCCTTACGAACAGCACGCCTCCCTGCCGCCGATGACCGTGATGGTGCGGGCCGGGGCCGACCCGGCGGCCCTCGCGTCGTCCGTCCGCTCCGCGGTCTGGTCTGTGGACAAGAGCGTGCCGGTGGACGATATGCAGCCGATGGCGGAGGTGGTTGCGAGATCGATCTCACGGCCGCGCTCGACGACGCTCGTGCTCGCCGCCTTCGCGGGCGTCGCGCTGGCCCTCGGCGTCGTGGGGATTTACGGCGTCGTCTCCTACGCGGTCGCGCAGCGCACTCAGGAGATCGGGGTTCGCATCGCCTTGGGCGCGCGGGAGGGGGACGTAATCAAACTCGTCGTGGGCCACGGGCTGAGGCTCGTCGCTGCGGGGATCGGGATCGGATTAGCCGGGTCGCTCGCCGTCACGCATTTAATGTCGGGTCTTCTGTTCGGCGTCACCGCGACCGACCCGGCCACCTACGTCTCTGTCGCGGCCCTGCTGACTGTCGTCGCGTTGCTGGCGTGCTACGTGCCGGCGCGCCGGGCGGCGAAAGTCGATCCGCTCGTCGCGCTGCGGGCCGAGTGATCCGGTACTCGCCCCCGGCACGTCAATGCATAGCGGGAGCCGTCTGATGAGCCGTCGGGCGCGGCGAGGGTTAGTAAGCAGGGCTTCGGACGGCCTAGTTTGAATTGGGGGGCGGCGTGGTTTCCGACAAAACCCGCTTCGTGTGGTCGAACTCGCCGCCCGCGACCGACGGGGGCTAGGCTCCGCCACGCGCGCTTACCCGAAGGCCGCGCCCCGCGCCTAAACCTCGCCCGAGCCGCCCGACCTGCCTATACTCAGGCGCTCCATCTTCATCGCGAGGCCGGGGCGCGTCACGCCCAGTATCTTGGCGGCGCGGGTGCGGTTCCACTCCGCCAGTTCCAGCGCGCGCAAGATCATCTGCCGCTCTACCGCGTCGAGCTGTCGCTGCAAGTTAAGGTCGTTGTCCCCCTCCGTGTCATCGCGCAGGGCGATGCGGGCGATCCGCTCGGGTAGCAGCGCCGGGGTGACGGGCTCGCCGTTGGGGCACAGGTAGACGAGCCTGCGCACCTCGTATTCCAGCTCGCGCACGTTGCCGGGCCACTCGTAACTGCTCAGCAGCTCGAACGCTTCGAGCGTGATGCCCGCGACGCTCTTGCCGGCCTCCTTGCAGTAGGTTTTCAAGAAATGGTGGAACAAGAGGGAGAGGTCTCCCCTCCTCTCGCGCAGCGACGGGACGCGCAGCACGATGCTGGCAATCCGGTAGTACAGGTCGGCGCGGAAGAGCCGTTCCTCCACGCGCCTGAGCAGATCGTTATTCGTCGCCGTCACCACGCGGACGTCCACGGCGACGTGACTCCCGCCCACCCGCGGGACGACTTGATCTTGGAGCACGCGCAACAGCTTCGCCTGAAACGGCAAGGACAACTCGCCCACTTCGTCGAGAAACAGCGTGCCGCCGTGGGCCTGCTCGAAGTACCCCTCCCGCTCGGCCACCCCCGTGGCCGCCCCCTTCGTGACCCCGAACATCTCAGCCTCCCAGAGGTCGCCGGGGATGGCGGCGCAGTTAACCGCCACGAACGGCCCCCGCGAGCGCGCCGACCACGAGTGGAGCAGGTGCGCGACGTGCTCCTTGCCGACGCCGGTTTCGCCGAGGATGAGGACGGGGAAGCCGCCGCGGCTCAACAGCTCACACTCTTTGTGGAGGAGGACGATGGCTTGAGAATGCCCCGCCACGTAGCCGGGCGGGTAGATCCGGTGCGGCCGCTCCGTCCGCACGTTCGACCGCGAGCCGTCTCGCGCGGAGTAGAGCGCGCCCCCGATCAGGCGGAGCACGACGCGCATCAGGGCGTAGTCATCAAAGCGCGCACGCTCGTCACCCCAGAGTGCGAGGAGGAACAGATCGTCCTTCGACATCGATAGCGCCACGCAGGCGAAGCGGGGCCGCCCCTCGATGGTCACCTCGCGCGAAGCGCCCGGCTCCCTTTCCCCCTCCCAGAAGTCGCGGAAGAAGTCATAAATTTCGCGCTTCGTCGTGACCCGTGCGGGCTCGCCGCTGGTGAAGAGGATGTGCGGACAGCCCGTCCCCTGCATCATCCCGACGCCGCCCCCGGTCGCCCCCACCTCAGTCACCAGCAGGTGCAGCGCCTCGACCGTGTCCTCGGCAGAGCGGGAGGACAACTTCAGCAGGATCTGTTCGACCACTTCCATGTTCCGGCTCGATTCCATCGCCTAAGGGCTGCGGGGCTAACTGCGTTCCGGGCACGGGTGAGCTGGCACACGCCCGAACACAGGCACGGCCTGGGGGATCGCGCCGCCGCGACCGCGGCCGGCCGCAAAGGTACGGCCGGAAGAGGTCACTATTCATCGAGGGAGAGGCCCGCGTCTTGCATAAATGTGACGCCGTTTGAACGAATCTGATTTGTACACCGGCGGAGACGGTGCTGACGGCGGCCGCGGGTCACGGATCGGGAACGCGTCGGCGTCACCAGTCCGGTCGAGTAGGTATCGGCCCCGGAGAATCGACGCCGGCCGCCGTGCCCGTTAGTCCGCCAACAACTAAGCGCCCGCCGTGCGGCGCGCGGGGTTCGCTGAACCGAACATTTCCCTCGCACGACTCGTATGATTCCGCACCCCGCCCGGCTTTACAGGCGTATTCTGATTCGAAGGCGAGTGCCCTCTCTCAAACGACGCGCAAGCTTATCCGGCGGGCCCGACCACCCGACTTTGTCCAACACAGGTGTAGGCGTATGGACTTCACCCCGCTCGGCCGCGCCGCCGAAGATCAGCCGGGGCCGGACAGTTTCTTCGGCGAACTGCACGGCCTCGTCGCTCTCACCGACTTCCTGCTCGCGGACGCGTCTTACGAAGCCGGGAAGCGGCTCCCCGAACACTCGCACGAGGATGCGCTCTTTTGCCTGTTCGTCAAAGGCACGTACGAAGAGCGGCACGGCCGCAATGTCGTCTCGTACAAACCCTTCACGGTTGCCTTTCACCCCCCCGGTAAATCTCACTCCGTAGAGGTCGGGGGCAGTGCCGGCTACATCTTCAGCGTCGAGGTTCGGGATTCGCTGCTCGACCGGCTGCGCGAGTACGCGCCGATCCCGCCCGCCTCGACCGACCAGCGCGGGGGCGAGATGGTCTGGCTAATGTCGCGGCTCTTCCGCGAGTACAAGGAGATGCGCGGCTGCTCGCCGCTGACGGTCGAGGGGCTCGTACTCGAAATGCTTGCCTTGGCGGCCACGGGGCAGGCGGCCGAGAAGGGGCCGCCGCCTTGGCTGTCGCGGGTGGTGGATTTGCTGCACTCCCGGTTCCGAAAGAATCTGACGCTGAATGACGTGGCGGCCGAGGCCAACGTCCACCCCATCCACCTCTCGCGGGTCTTCAGGAAGTTCCACGGGCAGGCGGTGGGCGATTACGTTCACGGGCTGCGCGTCCAGTTCGCCACGCGCCAACTCTGCCGGGCGGAGATCACGCTGGCAGAGATCGCGCTCCAAGCCGGGTTCTCCGACCAGAGCCATTTCACCCGCGTCTTCAAACAGCTAACGGGCCGCACGCCCGGCGAGTTTCGGGCCATCTTGTCAGCCTAATCGTGCCCGGCATCGCCCCGACGGAGGGGCACGCGGGGGCCGCGTGCGGGAAGCTGCGCCTCCTCGCAGCGAAGGGCGCCGCCCGCGGCACGCCCCCCGCGCCCACCACGCCCGCGCCTGACTACCATCTGCAAGTTGACATGCACATGTCGCGGATTCTCTGGCACGTCCCGGCGCACCAGACATCCCAGTCGCGGCAATCGCTCATGCAGTCGTCGTACTTGAAGTAGCAGTTCGAGACGCAGTCGCTCGCCGCCGCCGGGGCGGCGACGGCGACGCAGCCAAGTGCCGTCACGCACAGCAGGACAAAGACCCGCGCGTAGGTTTTCAGTTTCATCGATTCTCCTCCCGTCAGGTAGCTGGTGGGTATGATGGGCGGCCGGTAAGCGGAACGCCTCGCCGCGCCGACCCGCTGCGGGTCGTTCAGCCGCCGAGGTGCGCCAAGACGTCCGACTCTTCGCCCTCCGGCAACCGGCCGACCCAAGACTTGATCACCGAGCCTGACTTGTTCACCAAGATCAGCGTCGGCGTTCCCGCCACGCCCAGCGAGCCGGGCCGGGCTTGGATCACTTCCCCGACTTCGACGCCGTGGCGGCTCAGGTAATCTCTCGACTCGCCGGGCGACTGAGGCAGCACGGCGACGAGGCGGACATCCGTGCGCCCCGCCGTCGAGGCCGCGAGGCGTCTGTAGAAGGGCGCGCTCTCGGTGCAGAAGCGGCAGTCGGTCGAGAGCGTGAGCAGCAGAGTTTTTTCCGCCCCGGCCCAATCCACGCCCGGCAGAGAGAGCGTCGTCCCGGCGGCGACGTGTGGGTCGGGACGCCCCCCGCCCGTGCCGCCGAGCAGGTACCTTTTCGCCAGCACGGCGCCGGTCAGGAGGGCGACGACGATGATGGCGACGTTGGCCGCGAGCTGGACCCTGCTGTTCAGTTTGTCTGACATGATGAACCGTCCAATCCCCGCCGGCGTGTGCGGCCGGCTGCGAAGGCGGCGGCCCGGTGGTGCCGCCTCGTTCGGGCGGCACGGGGCGCTGCCCTTCGGGGCGGGTAGTCGAGTCCCGGAGGGCAGCGCGTCTTACGCCTGCCGGGGGCCGGCGCTGGGGTTAGTACTCTATGGGCTCACCGTACCCACCGCCGCAACACTCCTTCTCGCAGGCCCTCCCCACCGCCCGGCACTGGAGGATGCACCGGGTGTCGGTCGGGCCGTTGCAGTTGCCGCTGATGCACGCCTGCTCCTCGATGTAGCAACCGCACCAGTCGCCCGAGCACGCGCGCGCGCCCGGCGCGGAAGCGAGCAAGGCGGCGGCGGCGAGCACGAACGCGAACAGCAATAACCTCAGGCGTGCGATGTTCTTCCTCATCGGATTCTTCTCCTTCGCGCGGATGGTGTTCCACTCAGCCCGCGGCCTTCCGCCCTAGGCCGCGCGGGCCTACCGCATCACGCGGGCCGATCTCGCGTCCCTTAAACGTCTTTAAGGGATCGCCACTCGCGGGGCCGCCATTCGCGGCCTCAGAAGTTCGAGAGGCGCGCCGTGTGCCGCTCCAGAACTATGTAGCGATCAACCGGAACTTTGGGAGGCAGTGACTTGTCCAGCGGGTGTTCGTTCACCGTGTACCACACGTCGAAGCCCGAGCTGAGAATGCGCGGGGTCTGGGCCGTGTTGTCGGGGTAGTGGTTGAAGCCGAACTCCCAGCCGAACGCGCCGATCCTGAACCACTGCGGGAAGCTCACGTCGCTTTCGTAGACGAACGGCTTCGAGAGGCTGGGGGTGCTCCACAGTTTTACGCGCCTCGCCTCCCCCGCCGCGTAGTCCCAGTCGGCGCTGACGCCGAAGAGGCGCGACTGGCCGGTCGTCGTGCTGTTGATTCGCGCCATCGAACTCTGGAACGGGAACCAGCAGCCCCAGCTTGAGCAGTCGGCCTGCATCACCGGGTAGGCCGTGACGCACGCGCCGGCCTGCCTGCACCCGGGCGCTTGGGTCAGGTCATCGAAATCCACCTGCGCCCCGAGCGGCAGTCGCCTCCACGTGTACTCGCCGGCCGCCGTCAGCGGGTGAGAGGCGACGCTCCAGCCCTCGCCGGCGTTCTGGACGTAGCCGGCGCTGGTCGCGGAGTGCGTCGGGTCTATGCGCGCCCGCACGAGGTACGAGTTCACCTTCGAGAGGTCGGTCACGAGGATGTAGAAGTAGCCCCCGTCGATCATCATGTCCGTGACGAGCAGGCCCATGTGCGACCCCACGGCTTGGCTCACCGAGCGGAAGAGCATCTGCGGGTGGATCGTCCAGTCTTTCCCGTCGGCCGAGGTCGCCCACATCACTTCCCAGTTGTCGGCCGCCGACCTGCCGTAGAGGCTTTCGTTGTAGACGTTGTAAACGTCTTGGCCGTTCCCGACGTGGTAAGACCCGTTGACCCTCTTGATCATCTTGTTGAAGGCCATGAACCACCTCGTCTCGCCGCCGGCGTAGTTCACCTGCACGACCTTAGAGTTGGAGGCCCCGGTCGCGTAGTCGTCCGGGTTGTAGGCGTGCGCGGAGTCGGCGGGGTTCGTCCTCGACTTGGGCGGGCACGGCCGGTCGGGGAGGGGTCTGGTCTTGCCCGCCCGATCCCACGTGGCGCGGCCGTCGAAGAGCGTGAAGGCGATGCCGTCGACGTTCTTACCCACGAGGCCCACTCGGTCGGCGGGCACCTCCAGTCTCACCCACCCCCCGCCGTTCGGGATCGCGCCGATGAACGTGCGCGGCGACCAAGCGGTAATCTTGTCGGCTCCCCAGTAGGCGCGGTGGTTCCAGCCCGCCGTCGGCTCGTGCCATTGCAGCATGACCTCGGTCGGCATCTCCGCGGGGTGCAGGTAGACGTAAGCGATCAGCACGTCGCCGGCATCGATCTTGAGCGGGGCGCTGGACTTCCTGAAGAAGTGCTGGTGCATGCCCGCCATGGATTCCGACTGGTGAGAGGCCATGCTCGGGAACGGGGGCGGGCTGAACGGCGCGCCCGCGCTCAGCGCCGGCGCGGCGGCGGTGCTTGAGTAAGGCGTCGGCGCGGGCGAGGCGGCCACCCACTTCCAGCCCTCGTTGCCGCCGACTTCGACTTTCAGCGCCGGGTCGGACGGCGCGGGGCCGGCGGGTATCGCGTCGTCGAGCCAGATGGTCTCGGCGTCGTGGCAGTTGTCGCCCCCCGGCTGGATGTTCACGGCGTTGACCTTGTCGTGGTCGATCATCGTCCTGAAGCCCGGCGTGCCGTAGGAGCTGAGGGCGTAAGGGGCGGCGGAGTTGTAGAGCTGGGGCCACACGGGGGTCACGAGGTTGGCGGTATAGTTCTCGTCGAGGTTGGTGGCGTACGTGTCTATGTTGGCTTCGCCTCCGCCCGCGTTCCACCAGTCGTTATCCCGACACGCCGCGCCCGGCCGGCAGCCGACGGACTTCCAGAAATAACCCAGCGCGTCGGTCGAGCAGATGCTCTCCCACAGCCGCGGGTCTTTCGAGAACGAGCAGTCGGGCCGGTTAGTGCCGAAGGGGTAAACGGCGGTGTCGTGATAGAGGTTGTCCCACCACGTTTTCGATTCCCTCCACCTGATCTGCTGGAGGTTCGTACTGCCGTAGACGTGATACGCGTCCGGGGCCTTGACGACGGAGAACCCCGTGGTCTGGAGCTTGAAGTTCTGGTGTTTGGCGGCCGGGTCGTCCGCCAGCACGGTCATAACGACCGGCCCGGAAGGGGTTGGCGCGGGGGTGGGCGTGGGGGCGAACTGGGAGAACTTGCCCGCCCGATCCCACGTCGCCTGCCCGCCGACGAGCGTGAAGGCCATGCCGTCGACGGCCCCCTGCAATCCCACGTCGGCGGCCGGCACTTCGAGCCGCACCCAGCCCCCCGACCGGGGCACAGGCCCCATGTAGAGGCGGCTGGCCGTGCCGTTCAGGCCCCACTCCAGCCGGTCGGCCCCCCAGTAGGCGCGGTGGTTCCAGCCCGCTGTCGGCTCGTGCCATTGCAGCATCACCTGTGACGGCATGTTCGCCGGGTTCAGGTAGACGTAGGCGAACAGCGCGTCGCCGGCCGCGACGTGCAGCGGGCGGTTGAAGGCGTTGTAGAAGAGGTGCTGGTGCACGACCTGAGTGGTGACGGCGTTCGACCTGTGGGCCGAGGCTCCCGACCATCGGTTGTCGCTCACCCAGTTCCACGAGTCGCCGCCGTCGGCACCCACGGGAGCGTTCGCGTCAGGCAGACTGTCCTCGACCCACACGGTCTCGGCCGAGGGCGGCGGCGGCGTGACTCTCCCCGCGCGATCCCACGTCGCCTGCCCGCCGACGAGCGTGAAGGCCATGCCCGTCACCTTCTGGCCTTCCATCCCGACGAGGGCGGCCGGGACTTCCAGCCTAGCCCACCGGCCGCCCAGAGGTACGCCTCCCATGGGCAGGCGGCTGGGCTGGCCGTTCAGGCCCCACTCCAGCCGGTCGGCCCCCCAGTAGGCGCGGTGCTCCCAAGTGCCGGAAGTATCACGCCATTGCAGCATCACCTGCGTTGGCATGTTCGCCGGGTTCAGGTAGACGTAAGCGAACAGCGTGTCGCCGGCGGCGACCGTCATGCTGCTGTCGGACGGCACGCTGTAATAGAAGTAGTGCTGGTGCACGACTTGTGTGGTGACGGCGTTCGAGGCGTGGGCCGACGCGCCCGACCTCACGTTGCCGTTCGTCCAGTTCCAAGCGTCGCCGCCGTCGCCGGCGGCGACCACATTCCCCGCCGGCAAGCCATCATCCACCCACACCTCTTCGCCGTAAGACTGAGCTTGCAGCGCGGCGGCCCGCGCCGCCGTACTGCGCCGGAAGAGGTTCACCTCGGCGGTTCCGAAGGTGACGAAGAACAGCAGCAGGCTGACAGCGCAAATCAGACTTAAACGTCGGCGCATGTGGGGGAATCCTTTCACGGCTCTTTAACTGACCCGCGCCCGCGCGCGGCTCACGGTTGACCGCGGCGCGAAGCCGGCCCGAAGACTGTGGCTCGCGAACCTCTCCGTCCCGCGGACTCACCAGTCGCTATACTTCTCTCCGTTGAGGGCTGTCTGATCCGACTTCGAGCGGACGCTGAAGACGTTCTCGCCCCCCCAGCCCGTCGCCCCCGGCGGGTCGAAATTCGAGCGCAAGTCCCACTCGGCCCGCCCCGTCAGCGGATCGACGGGGACGGCGCGCAGGTAACGCTTCCTGCCCGGCGACCCCTTCGCCAGAGCTGCACCCGCCCCCTGCGTGCCGCCGAGCGCCGCCAAGTCGGCCGCGCGGGGGACGACCTGCACGCCCTCGGCCAGCACTTCGAGCGAGGGCGGGTAGCGGTCCGGGTTGTCCGGCCCGAAGAGGGCGCAGTCGCTGATGACGACGCGGCTGCGCGGGTCGGCGTAGCGGTGCGACGTGTCGCCGGCCTGCCAGCCGAACGTGCCCGCCTCGCCGTGGCAGGGCATCAAGACGGCGTCGCGCCTGAACTCTGCGATGGCCTCGCGCATCTGCCGCAGCGCCTCGCGCAGTTGCCGCTCCTGCCGGCTGCGGACGACCAGCCGCACCGACGGCACCGCCGCGAGCGACAGCACGGCCATGACGGTGACGGTCGCCACCAGCTCGAACAGCGTCCACCCGCGCGAGCGCCTGCCGGGTGGCGGTCGCCGCCTATCGTAAATGTCGCCTTGCCCGCTCACAGCTTCACGTCCTGCTGCAAGGCCATGAACTGCATGTTCGCCGCGGCCCCGGCGCATTCGCCCTCAACCTCGCCCGCCCCGGCCGTCTCGCACGTGCGTTCGGCCGATGTCCCGCCCGCGTCCGGCACCGTGGCGGCGTTGCCGGCAGCGCCCCCCTGCGCCAGCGCGACGATTACGGCAAGTAACAGTTCCATCGCATACTCTCCCGTGTAGGTGTTAGGCCACGTCTACGGAGGGGGCGTTCGGGCACCGACCCGGCCTTGCCAACGCGCCGACGAAACGCACCCCGCGGCTCAAGCCTTCAGTGTTGGATCCCCTCGATCTCCAGCTGCTTAGCCGTTCCGAACCTCCTCTGCAGGTCTTTCAACTCTTTGCGGAAGGAACTCCCAGCCCTCGCCACGGCCGGGTCGGTGACAACTCTGATCTTCTGGCCCGCGTCCAGAAGGTTCGTGAGCCATCTCTGATTCCGGGCCCACGTGTAGAGCCAACCCGGCTGGATGTCTAAGGCGTTAAAGCCCGCTTTGCCGATGTAATGCTCGGTGCCGTTTTTGAAGCCCCCGATGACGGCGATGTCCCCGACGGTAGCCGCGATCCGCCTGCCCACGTACCTCGTAGTCCCTCCGATGACTCCGTAAAACAGGGATCCCACGGGGCCGTCAACCGCGACAACGTGATCCCTGATAGCCAGCCGGGCCTGCTCGTCACCCTGCTCGGCCCGCATCACCAGCACCCGCCAGTAGACGTTTATTTCATGATCGGTAACCTTCCCGTCGCCGTTGAGGTCGCTCGGGTAGTTGAACCTTGTGCTGACGCTCGCCTGGTGCTTTTTACTTTCCCGCCCGTCCGGGTCGAACGCGTTGATCGGGTTGTTGCGCACGTAGGAGTAGCGGCTCCACCCGGCCGCGCCGCTCATTGAGTCGTTGAGGACGGGATCGACGCTCGTGAAGCGGGCGTTGCGCGAGCTGTAGTAGCGGGCGTGCATGTAGTCGAGGTCGTCGGCCGTGCCCGCGCCGTGGCTGTCGCGCTCGTGGCCGGTGAACCTGATCGGCTCGGCGCCGCCCGCCGAGGTGACGGCCTCCTCGCCGAACGGCAGGTAGTTGTGGTTCTCCTCGCGCGTCCGGTTCTTGCGCGCGATGGTGCGCGGCGTGCCGAGGTGGTCGAGGATGAAGTAGCGCGTCTGGCCGTCGGCCGACAGACTGGCGAGCGTGTTGCGCCCGTTGTGGACGTAGTCCTTGGCCCACGCCCACTGGGTGCCCGCGACCTGCCACTCGCGCAGGACGTTGTTGCCGAGGTCGCGCACCTTCCAGTACTTCTTGTTGTTCTGCGCGTCGTAGGCGAGGACGCGCTCGTCGCCCGCCGTGTAGACGTAAAGGACGTTCTGGGGCGTCGTCGTGGAGGTGTCGCGGAACGTCCGCAGCATGTTGAAGCCGTCGTAGGCGTGACGGTACGTGCCGTTCTCCGTCTCGTTGCCCGCCGCGTCGTAGGCGCGGTTGGTGAGACGGTTCGTGGCCGCGCTGGCGGGGAGGGTGCGCTCGGTGGCGGCGGTGTTCGGCGGGGTGATGACCATCTTCGTCACGTTCCCGAAGTCGTCGTACGTGACGCTCTGCGCCCAGCTGCCGCTCGAAGCCACCGCCCCGACGACGGTGCTCGCGGCGAGACGCCCCAGCGCGTCGTAGCGGTACGTGTTGTTGCCGATCGACGTGATGTTGCCCGCCCCGTCGTAGGCGTAATCGCCGGAGCCCCAGTTGGCGTTCAGCCCCGCGGTCGAGATCGACCTCGGCCGGGCCATGCTGTTCGGGTCGTTCGCCTGTTTCCAACTGATGTTGCCGTCGTTAATCGTCGGGTCGTCGGCCGGGAACTTGATCTCGGCCGCCAGCCCGTTCGGGTGGTAGGTGATCCGGTTGACGTAGAACAGGCTGCCGCTGGTGTCCTCGCCGATCGAGGTCAGGTAGTCGCGCGTGTAGCCGTAGGCGGCCCGCCGCGCGGGGTTCTGCTGGTTGCAGGTGTTGCCCTCGCCGCCCGAGCACGTCGGGTAGGCGAGCTTGCTGAGCCGCCCGAGGTCGTCGTACTCGAACGACTGGTTGAAGGTCTGACTCGCCGCCAGCGCGACCTCGGTCTTGCGGTGCGAGGCGCGGCCGCCGACGCCGCCGTAGGTGTAGGTCTCCGTGACGGTCACGTCGCGGTTCCACGGGGCCGCGTGGTAGTTGTGGCGGACGGCCGTCTCCAGCTTCCCGCGGCTGCGGTTCGCGGCCGTCGCGCCGTTGCCGTAGAAGAACTCCTTGAGCACGCGCTGCGCCCCGCCGGTCTCCCTGATCTGGGCGACGCGCTCGGCCCGGTCGTAGACGGTCGTCAGGTCGAACTGGTCGCCCCCGCCGCCGAGGTACTTGCGCCGGGCGTGGCCGCGCGCGTCGTAGCCGCCGTAGGTGGTAGTCCCGTTCTCGGGGTGCGTCTCGTGTTCCAAGAACCCGCGGTTGTCGTAGCTGAAGGTGCGCGTCTGCCGCTGCGACGACTCGTTCTCCAGCGTGACGGTCGCCGCGCGGTTGCCGATGTCGTAGGTGTAGTAGGTGTGGACGTTGTTGGCGGCCTTGTCCGCGTCCTCGCCCTCGTCCTCCAAGCCGACGGCCTCCAACTCGACGATGCGGCTGTAGTTGCTCGGAACCTGAGTCCAGAGCGCCGCGTCCCAGACCACGACCCTGACGGCGCTGGTCGTGACGGGGCTGCCCAGCGTTAACTTGCGCCAGACCTTGTTGTTGTTCGTGACGAGCCCGCCCGGGGCCCTCACCCAGCGTCCGTCGCTGAGGTACTGCACCTCGAAGCTGGTAATCCCGAAGCCGGTGTTCGGGGCCGTGCTGAAGGTCTCGTCGGCGCTGACGGGGGCCGTGTTGCCGGGGTTGTCGCGCAGCGTGACGACGTTGATCTCGTGGATGGTCTTCTCGTCGTCGAAGGCGACGCTCAGCCAGTCGCCGGCGAACTCGCCCTCCGTGCCGTCGTTCCAGCCGCCGCGCAGCCCCCCGCCCCAGTTCTGCCCGCTCTTGTCGCCGTCGATGACGGCCTCGGGCGGGAAGTTCGGGTCGTCCATGTCCCTGCACGGCGAGAGGCCGTTGGCGCACGACGAGGCGACCGCCTTGCCGCCGTTGTAGCGGCCGGCGACGTTGACGCCGCTCGTGTTGTAGGCCTCGATCTCGACGACGCGGCTGTAGTTCATCGGGGCCGTGTTCCACTCGGCCGCGCCGCGCACGACCACCCTGACGGCGTTCGTCTCCACCGGGGCGAAGGTGAACCGCCTGACCAGCTTGTTGTTGTCCTCCACGCTGGCGACGGTCACCCAGCCGTGGCCGCTCTGGTACTGCACGTCGAAGTCGGTGACGCCGTAACCGGAGTCGGGGGAGGTGCTGAACTCCTCGAACTCGGACGGCGCGGAGGTGCCCGCCTGCGGGTTGTCGCGCAGGGTGACGACCTCGACGCTGCCGACAATCTGCGGCCCGCCGAAGTTCACCTGTATCCAGTCCTTCCCGTACTCGCCTTGGGTGGCGTCGTTCCAGCCGCCGCCGGGCGTGCCCCACTCGTGGCCGGTGCCGGTGGTGCGTTCGCCGTCGTTGGCGGCCGCGGGCGGGAAGCTGGCGTTGATCTGGGTCGAGGCTTGAGCCACCCCTCCCTTCCCTTGGCCGGCGTAGTTGACCGGCACGGAGGCCGGCTGGGCGGCCTGCGCGAGCGACTGGGTCTTCTTCTCCGTCAGCTTCCAGACGCGGCCGAGGAAGTCTTTCACCTCCGTCCGCTCCGTCCTCGCCTCCTGCGTCTGCCCCGCGAGCAGGCGGCTGACGTTATGCGTGACGGAACGGTCGCCGCCGTAGATCATCCTCACCTCCGCCCCGGCGGGCGGCCGGATTCTGGTCGCGCGCCCGAAGGCGTCGTAGTCCTCGTAGCGCGTGAACTGGGTCGGGAGGGTGTTGTTGGTGCCGTCCATCTTTTCGGAGACGGTCTTGACCCACCCCATCGCGTTGTAGCTCCGGGTTCGCACGGCCTTGCGCGTCCCCGTGGCCGAGGTCGGGACGTCTTCCTCCTCGGCCGCCACGCGCCCGTACGAGTCGTAGCGCGTTACGTGCTGGGTCAGGACGGACTCCGGCGTGCCGGTGCTGAACGACGTCTGCGTGAGCGTCGCCGCCTTCGCCCCGCTGCCGTCGGGGTTGGCGGCGTCGTAGTCGTAGGTGATCTTCGCGCCGTTGCCGGAGGTGGGCCGGCTCTCGACGAGGCGGTTCAGCAGGTCGTACTTGAGGTCGGTCTTGACGCCGGAGGCGTCCTCCTCCGACAGCGGGAGGCCGGTGTAGGTGTCGATCTGCTTGCCGAAGACGGGCAGGAACGAGGACTCGTCGGCAGCCGCGTACTCCTTCGAGTTGGCGACGCCGGCCGTGTAGCCGTACCGGAGGTGGTACTGTGCGCCGGCGGAGTCGAACGAGCACAGGTTCCGCCCCGCGCTGTCCGCGCCGCGCAGGTCGCCGCCGAAGTAAGCCTCCTCCGTGACGAGGCCGCCGCCGTCGCGCGCGTACTTGATAACCACGTCCGTGTCACGCTCGCCTGTGCCGCGGTGCAGGACGCGCTCGCCGTAGAGCAGCCCGTTCTGGAAGCAGTACGTCCGCTGGGACGACTTGTTGCCTTCGGACTCGGTCTTGCGGTCGTAGGTTTCGAGCAGCCACGGGCCGGTCGGCAAACGGAAGTTGTCTGTGCGCGCGCCGGTCGCGTTGTCGAAGTGGTACGTCCCGCCGCCCGGGTTGTAGTTGACGAAGGTGGTGCGGGCGTCCTCCGGCCCGAGCTTGAAGTTGCCCGTGACGGTGGTCGAGCGGTAGTGGCCGAGGCCGTCGTAGTCGGCGTACCCCTCCTGCCTGAAGACGCGCTTGCCGTCGAACTGGCGGTCGTCGAGGTACTCGGTGCGCCGGCGGAGCAGGCGGCGGTTGATGTCGCGCTCGGTGCTCAGCAGCCAGCCGCTCGTCGCCGCCGGGTCGGAGACGTACTTGACGTACTCCCTGCGCTTGAGCTTGTGGCCGGCGCTGCCGGCGTACCCGTATAACTCCTGCGACAGACTCATCCCGCCGACCCCGGCGATCTGATCGTTCTCGCAGCCGGGGAAGGCGCTGCGCCGGCCCGTGTCGGTCACGTAGGGGAGGCCGTAGTCCCAGATGTTGTAGGCGGAGTTGAAGTAGTTGACGATCTTGTCCTGCTCGGGCGTGACGACGGTGGTCTTGGTGTAGGGGCGGCTCGGGTGGCCGAACTCGTTCTCCACCATGCAGAGCGTCTGCGCGTAGCTGTAAACGCCGTCGAGCACGTACTGGCCCGCCGTCGAGGGGTGCATGTTGTAGATCTCCTTTTTACGCACGCCCTCCGAGCCGCCGTAGGCCCACTCGATCTCCGGCATCGGGACGGCCGACGACGGCTGCTCGAAGTCCTCGAAGAAGCCGTACCGCTCGTACTCCCAACGGTACTTGCCGCCCGTCGGCAGCCGCGCCCACTCGACGGCCCCGGAATTCATCCCGCTGTCGTTCATCGTCTCCGTGCCGCCGTAGGACTTGTAGTAGTCGAAGGCGTAGGAGCCGGCCGCGTCGGGCAGGTTGATGCGCGTGAGGAACCGGCCGGAGGCCGGCTCCCGCACGCTGCCCTCGACGTGGTAGCGATCCTTCCAGTGGCGGGTGAAGGACGACTCCGTGTAGACGAAGTCGTAAACGGCCGTCCGCCTCGCTTCCCCCTCGGGCGTCACGGCCAGCTCGACGTAGTCGACGAGGCCGTGCTGGTCGAACTGAATCTTGTGCTCGCGCCCGCGATTCACCTCGTAGTGGTGCTTGTCGCGGATCGTCCAGACGGCGTTGGCGAGCGAGTCGCCGTCGCGGTTGCTCATGTCGATGACGAGGTAGTTCCCCCACACGTCGTCGATCCGCTCGACGCGGCGGCGCGCGGCGTTGTTGAAGGTATGAATCTGGCCGTTCGGGAAGTGGATTCTGGGGCTCGTCGGGTCGCTCGCGTCGAGCCGCAGGTAGGTGTTGTCGTGCGTGTACTTGTGGCCCCCGTCGGACTTGCCGTTGAGGGTGTCGAAGAACTTGTGCCGCGAGCCGTCGGGTGAGACGTAGACCCACCGCCCTTCCTCGTTGTGCGGCGCGTCCGGCGCATAGAGTTCGCCGAAGGAGAGCCGCCAGCCGACGCCCGCGTTCGCCGTCGGGTCGGGGTCGGCCCGGAGCGCCTGCCTGTCCTGCCCCGTGGGGGCCGAGGGGCGGTTGTCGATTCTGAAGTCCCAGACGTTGGAGTTGTAATAAAGTTTGAGGCCGTAGCTGAGCGAGCCGCCGGCGTTGTAGGTCGAGCCGATGGGTACGGTCAGCGAGAGGTTGCCGTTAAAAAGGTTGACGTTGTCGATGGAGTCGGCGGCGTACGCGGAGGCGTTGAGTCCGCGCTCGTTCGACGGCGACTGCTTCTGGGAGCGCGCCGACGACGGCAATAGGATGATCGAAAGGAGCAGAGTTACGACGATGACGGCGGGGCGGGGGCTGCGCACGATGTGAACCTCCGGGGGCGAGCGTGTTTGTGTAACTTGCGACTCCCCGGCCCGCACACGGCGCGGGGAGACTGTGCGGTAGAAGTCCGCTGACAGTCGCAATCAAGGCGCGTGCCTTCCGAAATTTTGGACGAGCGGGCGGGGTATCGGGCGCGTGAGGCGGGTTATAGCCAGTAAACGAGCGGGCGGGAGACTCTCGATTTCAAATATTTGGACGGGCGGCAGGGAAAGCTACTATGCGGCGTAAAGCAGCTTTACGCCGGGCGAGTCGGCGGCCGCGCCCGGCGCGCGCGATTGAAGTGAGGGCGCGCGTCTTCGGCCGGCGACGAGCGAGTTCGTCTCGCTCAGACCGGAACGCGGCGGCAGGCTTCCGGCCGCCCCCGCTTCTCTCTCTAAGCGCGGCGCGAGACGCGCCGCGCGTTGCCGGCCGTCGAGAGGATCAGTTCGACGTGCTCCATCGTGGCGTAGCCGCGGCCGTGCGTGCCGCAGATTCGCGCCGGGGCGAGGCGGTTGCGCTTGAGCCGGCGGGCGAAGAAGGGCACGACCGTCATCCGGTCGCGCGGCGGGCAAGATTTTCACCTGATCGGAGCCGTCCGCACGCATGACGTAAATCTCGCGGCGCCCGTCGCTGTCGGATACAAAGACGATCCTCTTCCCGTCCGGCGGCCAGACCGGGTGAATATCTAAAGCCTCGTTGTTCGTCGG
Source organism: Pyrinomonadaceae bacterium (assembly GCA_036567125.1). Classification (GTDB taxonomy): domain Bacteria; phylum Acidobacteriota; class Blastocatellia; order Pyrinomonadales; family Pyrinomonadaceae; genus JAIVGV01. Next base: position 21,068 of record DATCVD010000129.1, read on the forward strand.
CCGCGTCTGGTTCGGGCCGTCGTGGCTCAGCGAATAAATCTCGTAGTCGCCGTCGTCGCGGCACGTCATAAATCAGCCGCGGGCGCGCTCGACCCGGAGCGCGAGCGTGTACTTGTTGGCCGCCCCCGCCACGGGGCGGATGCTCGCCGCGCCGTCCCACGCCGCGCCCGTCTCGTCCACGAACCGCCAAGCGCCCGCGTTCGCGTCGGCCGCGCCGCCCGCGCCGCGCGCCGACCACCGGGCCTCGCCCGCGAGCTTGCCGTTCAGAAGCTTGAGCAGTTCGGCCGCGCCCGACGCGCTCTCGATCTCCCAGAGCACCTCCCACTGATCGTTGCCGCCCCTCGTGCTCAAAACTTTGTGGGCGGAGATGGCGGGCGCGTCGAGCCGCAGGTTGCGGCCGAAGACCTGCCTGATGTGGCGGTCGGCGAAGGCGGCGCGGGCGTACTTCGAGTCGGGGTCCCAGTTGTACTCCATGTTGAGCGCGACCATCTGCGCGCGCCCCGCGCCGCGAATCTTCGAGACGACGTGGAGCGACCCGTCGATGCCGGACGAGATGCCGGCGGTCGAGATGTACTTCCCGTTGTCCACGTAGCGGCGGTCGGAGAGCACCCTGACTTTGGGCGCGGCCGTCTTCAGCGAGTCGATGAGTCCGTAGAAGGTGGTGGTGGAGAGTCCGTCGAGCAGCCCCGTCTTGGCGAGGATGAACGCGCCGTTGCAGACGGAGAGGACGTACTGCGCGCCCTTCTCCCGCTCCTGAATCCACTTGATCACCTTCGGGCTGCCCAGCGCCGGATCAATTTGGCCGCCGGGGATGATGATCACGTCGGGCTGCGGACTCTGGTCGAGCGTGTAGTTGGGCGTGACGATCATCCCCATGTTGGTCGTGATCGGCCCCGGCCGCTCGGCGACGGTGAAGGTTTTGAACCCGGCCTGCCCGAAGACCTCGTACGGCCCCGTGTAGTCGATGATCTGCACGCCGTCGAAGATGAGGATGGCGGCCTGCATCGCGCCCTGCTGCTGCCGCGCGGGCTGCGGTCGCGGGGGCTGCTGTTGCTGCTGCTGCCCGGCGCAGCGGCCGGAGAGGGAGAACGCGAGCAGCGAGACGATGACGGCGAGTTTGATCTTTCCGAGCATGTTCAGTTCGACTCCTTCATGTTTGATTGCCGCTCGGAGGGCTTCCCGCGTGCGGCGCGGCTCACAGCAGTTCTTTGATTTCGGCGGCGATGCGCGCGGCGCGCTCGTCGTGCTTGAAGCGGCGGCGGAGTTTGCCCGCCCGATCGACGAGGAAGAGGTCTGTGGTGTGACTGACGTGGTAGCCGAGGGCCGAGTCTGACTCCTCGATCTCGTACCTCGCCCCGTAACGCGCGACCACCTCGTCGATCTCCGCCCGGCTCCCGGTCAGCCCCGTGGCCGCGACGCGGAAGTAGCCGAGGTAGCTCTTCAACTTCCGCGGCGTGTCGCGCCGCGGATCGACCGAGACGAGCACGAAGGCGACCGCCTCTTTCGACGGGCCGAGCACGCGGTAAACTGAAGAGACCTTCGCCAGCGTGGCCGGGCAGGCCTCCGTGCAGGTGGCATAACCGAAGTAGAGCAAGACCACCTTGCCCCGCATCTGCCTGAGATTGAAGCGCCGCCCGTCCTGATCCGTCAGCGCGAAGTCGCCGCCCGCCGCGGGCGTCTCCGGCCGGGCGGCCGCGGACTGCGACACCGCCGATTGGCGCGCTGGGGCGGCCACCTGCGCGGCGACCACGCCGCAGAGGATTAGTTCTCGCAGCATTCTCACCTCCCCGCCGGGCCGCCGGCCGCGGCAGACTACTCGGCGGGCCGCTTCCTGACCGGCATCGTGACGGTCTTCTTCGTCGAGTTGGAGAAGAGCAGCGTCACGGTCAATTCTTCGCCGTCCCTGATCTCGCGCCTGAGGCCGATGAACATCAGGTGCAGCCCGCCGGGCTTCAACTCGACGCTCCCTCCGGCGGGCACGGCGATGCGCTCCACCTTCCGCATCCTCATCATGCCGCCCTCCGCGATCTCCATCGCGTGCAGTTCGACGGCCGACGCGCTGTCGCTCGCGGCCGACGTGAGCGCGATCTCCGAGGCGTCGAGGTTCTCGATGACCATGTAGGCGGCCGTGACGTTGTGCGAGGGGGGCGGTTCGACGGCGTGAGCCGACTTGACGACGACCCTCACTGCCTCGGGCGCGGCCGACGACGGCGAGTCCTCGCTCTTCTCTACAAGTTCCATCTCGCAGCTCGGGCACGTGCCGGGCCTCTCAAAAGTCTTCCCGTCGGACTCGCACCCGCAGGGCGGGCACACGTACGCCTTCGCCGGCCGCGTCGGCGACGCCGCGGCGCGCGCCGCC
>DATCVD010000130.1:0-3999 GCA_036567125.1 Pyrinomonadaceae bacterium
GCGGCCCCGCTCGACGAGGACGGCCGCGCCTTCGGCCTCGCCGCCCGGCAGTACGACGCGCGCGCCGCGCAGGAGCAGCGGCGTCGCCGAGGGAGCTGAAAGTATTTCGTTATCGCCCATTGGCCTCCCCGCCCCGGAGCGTCGGCTAACTTCTACTTTGCCCCGACGCGCGTCCGCCCGCAAGCGACTCGCCTAAAGAAAGTCGCCTGCGGGCGGACGCCCTCTGGTTGATGGCCGGCCGGCGTTAGAAGTAGAACTTCGCGCCGAGCTGGATGGTGCGCGGGTCGCGCGTGGAAACGACCGACCCGTAGGCGGCGTTCGTGCGATTCAGGCTCCCGGCGCTGAAGCCGCGGAAGCTCGTCGTGTTGAAGACGTTGAAGGCTTCGCCGCGCAGTTGCAGCCGCATGGTCTCGCCGATGCGGAAGTTCTTCATCAGCGTGAGATCGATGCGGCGGGTCGAAGGCCCCTCGACGATGCCGCGGCCCGCGTTGCCGATGCGCTCGGTCCCGACGGGCGGATCGACGAAGCAGTCCGTGTTGAAAAAGCGATCCACGGTGCGATTAGCGATCTGGTTCGGGTCGCAGATCACGTCGGGGCGGCCGGCCGAGGTGGAAGGCCCGAGGAAGCCGATCCCGGCCGGGTCGCTGTTGGAGGTGGAGATGGTCAGCGGGAGGCCCGTGTTGTAGGTGGCGATGCCCGACACCTGCCAGCCGCCGAGCACCTTGCCCGTGAAGCCCCGCTGCTCGGTCATCCACGGCAGCTCGTAGACGTAGTTGATCGTGAGGACGTGGCGGCGGTCGAGCTGCGCGCGGCCGTACTCCTCGCGGATGTTGTAGGGGTTCTGCGGCGCGGTCGAGCGGTCGGTCTGGTTGTCGGTCAGGTTCTTCGACCAAGTGTAGGCGAAGTTGATCTGGGAGTTGGCCTCGAACCGCTGCTGCGCGTAGAACTGCATGCTGTGGTAGTTGGAGTTGAACCGCGGCTGGATCATGTTGATGGAGCGGTAGCCGCGGAAGGGGCGAATCTGGTCGAGGATGGTCGACGGGTTCTGCCCCGCCACGCCGAACGGGATGGACTGCCCCTGCGCGTTACGCAACTGGCAGGCGACGGTCGCGCCCGCCGCGTTGAAGCACTGCTGCGTGAGCGCGAAGCCCGGCGGCAGGAGGTTGATGTCCACGATGCCCGGCAGGTGCGTGCCCTTCGAGCCGTAGTAGCCGAGGGTGAACAGCGTCTTCGAGAAGATCTGGTGCTGCACGTCGAGCGACCAGTGCTGGTAGTAGGGCGTCTCCCAGTCCGGCTGCACGGCGCGCAGCGTGGTCGCCGCCGCCGAGACGGACTGCGTGCCAGACACGGGGTTGGTCAGCAGCGTGCCGGTGATGGTCGTGTTCTCCTGAAAGGGCTGGTTCGTGCCGATGTTCTGGAGCCAGACGCCGACGAGCAGCTGATCGTGGTAGATGCCGTAGCCGGTGCGCACCGAGGTGCGGCCCGTGCCGAACGGGTCCCACGCCAAGCCGACGCGCGGGGCGAAGTTGGTCTTCGGCGACTCGGCCAGCCGCTCGCCGTAGGGCGAGGGGGTGCCGCCGAGCGTGGTGTTCTGCGTGTTGACGATGATGCCGTTCAGCGGATCGCCCGTGCCGGCGACGCGGTTGCCGCTGCCGTTGACGCTGATGGCGCGCGCCGGATCGTAGAGGCGCGGGTCGAAGTTCGCGAGCCGCCCGTTCTCGTCGCGCGGCATGCCGAAGTAAGACCAGCGCAGGCCGTAGTAGAGCGTCAGGTTCGGCCTCACGCGCCACTCGTCCTGCCCGTAGACCTCCCAGTTGCTGGAGCGCAGGTCGGCCGTGAAGTCGAACTTGGCCTGCTCGAACGTGGCGTTCTGGCCGAGCAGGAACCAAGCCCACTGCTGGAGCGTGTTGCGCTGCCCGGCCGTGTAGGGCAGGCCGTTGAGGGGGTTCGTCCCCGAGGTGGGCGCGCCGGTGGTCGGGAAGCCGAAGCGCCCCTCGTTGAAGCCCGCGATGGCGTTCTCGTGCTTGCGGTAGGCGCTCCAGAGGCCGCCGAACTTCATCGTGTGGCCGCCCCAAATCTTGGTCCCGTTGACGTGCGCGGCGTGGTTGTTCGAGAAGTTGTCGTAGGGGCCGAAGCCGAGGATGCCGGTGAAGCCGAGGCCCGTGGTGCCGGTGCCCGAGGTGCCCGACGCGATGGTGGGCACGCGGTTGCGCGTGTTAGCGAACGGGAGCGGCACGGCGACGCGCGGGCTGATCTGCTGATTGACGAGGCCGGTCACCTCGCTCAGGATCGCCCCGTAGGAGTAGGAGTAGCCGGCGTCGAGGACGAGCGTCGGCGTGGCCGAGTAGGTCGCGCGGAAGACGTGCGTCTTGCCGGGCGAGTTGGTCTCGGTGGTCGAGAAGCCGGGGATCGGCGTGCCCGACGAGAAGAGCCCCTGCACGTCGGTCGTCGGGATGCTGTCGTTCTGGAAGCGGTAGAAGCCGGTCAGCTTGTCGGTGAACGTGTGGTCGATCTTCAGAATCTCCTGACGGAACTTCGAGATGTTCTGCGCCGCGGAGGTGAGCGTGAAGTTGGCGGTCGGCTCGGGCAGGCCCGCCCAGAAGGTGTCGATGTAAGCCTGCGCGACCGGGTTGATGCGCCCGCTCAGGTCGCGCGACCGCTCGACGCAAGCACCCCCCGAGAGCCGCACGCACACGTCGGCGTCGAACCGGCCTTGGCGCAGGGCGCTCGTCGGGATCGTCGCCGAGAGCGTGGGGTAGCGGATGTCGTGGCGGAACTCCTGCGAGAAGAAGAAGAAGGTGCGGTTCTTCCCGCTGTAGAGGCTCGGCCCGCCCTCGCCGAAGCGCGGCAGGTAAACGGGGCCGCCCACCGTGTAGCCGAAGTTGTTGTAGCGGAACGGGCAGCGCTTGGCCGACCCGTCGGCCTCGCGGCCGCAGGCCGGGGTGGGCGAGCGGTTGATGAGGAACTGGTTGGCGTTCAGCCGCTCGTTGCGGACGAACTCGTAGAGCGTGCCGTGGAACTCGTTCGTCCCCGAGCGGGTGACGACGTTGACCTGACCGCCGCCGCTGCGCCCCGTCTCGGCCGGGTAGAGGCTGCGGAGCACCTTGAACTCGCCGATGGCGTCGACCGAGGGGTAGGTCTGGATGGTCAGGTTGGAGCCGCGGTCGGTCGTGTCCGCGCCGTCCACCGACCACGAGTTCGAGCTTGAGCGCGCGCCGTTGACCGAGATGGCGACCACGTTGGCCTGCCCCTCCGGGTTGGTCGTGCCGACGTAGACCTGATCGTCGAGGTTCGAGGAGACGCCGGGCATGAGCGTGGTCAGCTGGACGAAGTTGCGGTTGTTGAGCGCCAGCTCGCGCACCTGCGTCCCCGTGATGACGTTCGCCACCGTCGGCGTCTGCAACTCGACCTGCAGCGGATCGGCCTCGACCGTCACGACCTCCTCGACGCGGCCCGCTTCGAGCGCCGCGTCGATGGTGCGGCGCTGGTTGACGTCGAGCTTGACGTTCGTCTCCACGTAGCGCTTGAAGCCGGGGGCCTCGACCGAGACCTCGTAGGTGCCGACGGGGAGCTGCGGCGCGGAGTACTCGCCGTCGTCGGTCGTCGTCAGCGTGCGGACGACCGTCTGCTTCGCCACGTCCGTGATGGTCACCGTGGCGTTGGGGACGCCCGCGCCGGCCGCATCCCTCACCGAGCCGACGATTGAGCCGGTGATCTCCTGCGCGCCCGCGAACGCCGCGGCCGTCATGAGCAGACAGGCGCAGGCGGCGAGCGAAACTAATCTCTTCAACATATGGCTGCCTCCAAATTCTTCTTCCGGGTCCGACTGTTACTCGAACGGCTTCAGGGCGGCGGCCGCCGAGCGGGCCGCGCTTCAGATGAGGACTTTCCCGCGTCTCGCCGCCCGCTACTTTGCGGCGGCGGCCCGCGGGCGCTATCAACAAAATTTAATGTGCCGCGTGCCGATCCCGCACGGCGGCCGCCCCGGGGCCGCGCAGC
>DATCVD010000131.1:0-2911 GCA_036567125.1 Pyrinomonadaceae bacterium
CGGGCGGCGCGGCCCGCGCGGCCCGTCAGACCCGGCGCGGCGGGCGCGTTTCTCAGGCGTGCGTCAGGAACCCGGCCAGCACCATCTTGCGCGCCAGCACGAGCCGTTCGTTCTCGCTGAGCGCGCCCGGCAGGGAGGCGGGGGTGAACGTGTCCGTCTCGACGATGTAGCGCAGCGCGTCGCTGATTTTGGACGGGCCGAGAACCTGATTGCCGGAGAACTGAATGCCGGCGACGCCGTTCTGCTGAAAGACGCGGGCGAGCGACGTGCGCCGCTTTTTGAGCGGCGTGTCGGCCGTGATCTCGGCGTGCAGCATGGAGAAGTGGCCGTCGGGCGGGGGCGGCTTCTTGACGGCCAGCATCTCGGCGTGTTTGCCGACCGCGTCGTCGAAGCTCACGCTCTCGCGCAGCAGATCGAGCAGCCCGGCGAACTCGGTCTCCAGCGAGCGCATGGCGGCGGCGTCGTTCAGGAAGCCGACGGGCAGCGAGCGGCGGAAGCGCGGGTCGCGCTCCGTGATGCCGGAGAGCGCGTCGGAGAGGAAGTCGTGCCACGTGCGGACGAGCACGTCGAGCGTGATGTGCAGCGAGGGGCGGTCGCCCGCGGCGGCCTCGTGCACGAAGCCGCGGGGGATGTAGAGCACGTCGCCCGGTTCGAGCACCACCTCAAGGATCGGCGCGGGGAGCTTTTCGCGCGGCACGAGCGTGTACGAGCCCTCGACGCGCGGGAACTCCTGCACGGGCGCGTAAACCTTCCAGTGCTTCGAGCCTTCGACTTGGAGGACGAAATTCTCCTGCGTGTCGAAGTGCGGGTTGACGCCGTGAAACTTCGGGGGCGTGAGGTAAACGGAGATCGCCAGCGGGTGGTTCAGGTACTCTTCGAGCTTGGACGTGAGCAGGACGAGCGGCTCCCACGTCTGATCCAGCCCGTTGAGGATGACGGTGCTGCCCTTGAGGTAAATCTCCCGCACCAGTTTGACGTTCGCCGTGCCGTCCGAGTTCAGGAAGTTGTCGCGCACGAAGCCCTGCTCCGTGACGAGGTCGAGCCGCCCCGGCGTCGGCCGGAAATAGCTGATCGCGCGGTCGACGTCCGCGATCGAAAACAGCGGGACGAAGGTGTCGGCCGCGCGGCCGCGCGTCACCAGCGGTTTTTTCTCCCAGTAGTCCGAGAAAAATTCTTCGCTCGTCAGCGGGGCGACGAGCGACTCGAAGCTGATCTCGTCCGCCGCGCTGCTCGCGGCCGCGGGCCGCCGGCCGGGTTCGGCCCGCCCGTTGTCGTCTTTCTCGATCATCTCGGCGTGCCTCCTCAGAAGGTCACCGCGCGTCCCAAGAGCGGCTGTAGACGACGGGCGTCATCGGCCCCGCGGCCAAGTCGCCGGCCCGCAGGCCGGGCAGCGAGGTGGCGCGGTTCTGCTGCCTGATGAGCCGGGCGTAGAACTCTTGCGGCGGCGAATCTTTTTGCAGGACGGGGTCGGCGATCATGCGCGCGCCGTCGGCGAAATAGACGATGACGACCGCCTCCCGCATCAGCGGCGACGTGTTCGTGCGCGAGCTGTGGAGCGTCCACGCGGAGTGCACCGCCACGTCGCCGACGGCGAAAGACCCGTAGTTGAAGACCGCGAAACCTTTGGCGCGCACCTCCTCCTCGAAACGATCCATCGAGGCGTCGTCGCCGTTCGACGTGCCCATGTAGCCCGCCCGGTTCGACCCCGTGACGTAACTCATCGGGGCGAGGTCGGGGGTGATGTCCGTCAGCGGGATCCACATGGTCAGGACTTTGTCAGTGTCGAGGGGCATGAAATAGGCGTCCTGATGCCACGGCGTGTTCGCGCCCTGCGGGCCTTTGAAGTAGGACTGGTCGCGGAAGAGCCGGACGGCGTCAACGCCCATCAGGTCGGCCGCGATGCGGCCCAGCCGCGGGCTTAACACGAACCGCCGCGCCGCCTCGTCGAGCGTCCAGAGGTTGTTGACGAAGCGCCAGTTCTTGCCGAGGCCCGCGACCTTCTGCTCCATCGCGTGAGTGTCCGCGCTGCGCGCTTCGACCACGCGGTTCAGGTGGGGCCGGTAGGCTTCGATCTCCTGCCGCGTCAACACGGAAGGGAGCTTGATGTGCCCGTCGTGGCGGAAGCCCTCGACTTGCTGCGGCGAAACCTGATACCTGTCGCCGATCTCCGGCAGCGGCTCGGTCACGGTCTGAACATCCACGGCCATCCCTCCTCTACCACTTCTTCGTGCGCGACACTGCCCTTCCCCGCCTCGCCGCCGCCCCGCCCGCGCCCGCTCAGCCGTCGCGCCGGGAATAGACGATGGGGTTTAGCGGGCCTTCGGCCAACTGTCCGGGGGCGAGTCCGGGGAAGCAGCTGTTCAAAATGTTCTGAATGAACGGCCCGCCCGCGCGCCGCTCGATGCGCGCGCCGTCGGCGAAATAACAGATGGCGAAGGCCTCGCGCGTCCGCGCGCTTGAGTTTTTCAGAGCGCCGTGCAGCGTCCAGCCGAGATGCAGGGAGACGTCGCCCGCCGCCATCGCGCCGTTCTGAACCAGCGGGAATCGCCCCGCGCCTCCGAGCGGATCGTCGAGGTACCCGTGCAGGTGCGAACCCTCCGCGAAGACGAGCGGGGCCATCTCCGGCGTCAGCTCCGTCAGGGGAATCCAGATGGAAATCACCTTGTCGGTGTCCAGCGGAATATAACTCAGGTCTTGGTGCAAAGGCGTCGGCGGGCCGCCGCCCGGCTTGATGAAGCCCGCGAAATGTAGGACGCGCAGGGCTTCGACCCCCAGACAGCGCGCCGCGATCTCGCCGAGCCGCGCCGACCGCACGAAGGAGGCCACCTCCGCCGGGGCGTCCGCCAGACTGTAGGCCGGTTTATTCGCCGGGGCGGACGCGCCATTCGACGCCGCCGCAGCGGCGGGCGCG
>DATCVD010000132.1:0-4998 GCA_036567125.1 Pyrinomonadaceae bacterium
GACGGCGGCAGCGCCCGCCTCGAAATCGAGCTGCCGACGACCGTGGACGAGATCGAGCGCCGCGCCATCGAGGCCACGCTCGGCCTGACCGGCGGCGACAAGACGCGCGCCGCCCGCGCCCTCGGCATCGGCCGCAAGACCCTCTACCGCAAGCTCGAATCCTACCGCGACCACGGCGGCCAGTGAGCGCGCAACCCGGACAATAAAACCGGCCACCGGGCGCGCGGAGAACTCAGGGAGCGAGACGGCTTCGAGTTCTCGGTTTTGAGTTTCCGGCTTTCGCTCGGGGCGGGCTGCTTGCCGAAGCTGAAAGGCGGTTCCCCGTTTTCAGCTAAGACATCAATTCCCTGTTTTCAGTCGAGACAAAAGTTTCCGGCTCAGGCGACCTGCTTCGCCGAAAATTGAAGACTCAAAACCGGGAGCCGTCCGCGGCTTCCGGGGCCGACTCGCGGCCCGCGCGCCGGGTGAATTTCTTGCGCGCGTTCGAGCGTGTTTGTTATAGTTCGGGGAGTATCAAGCGGTCACTTTTTTTGACGTAAACCGCCTCCGGACTCGGGCGTCCGAGGGCGAAGGAGAACAGTCGTCATGTCAATGGAAGGTGTGCAGGCCGGCCGGGCGCGGGCCGCGGCGAGGCGCGAGGCCGAGAATGTTTCCGGCTCGTTCTCGACGCAGATGGCGTGCTTCCTGTTAGGCGGCGCGGTCGGCGCGGTCGTCGCGCTGATGTTCGCGCCGAAGTCCGGGCGGGAGTTGCGCGGAGACATCGCGGACGCCGCGCGTCAGGGCGCGAACACGGCGCGCGAGCGCGCGGGCGATTACTACGAGCAGACGCGCGGCCGCGCCACCGAGTTCTACTCGACGGCGGCCGAGCGCGCCGGCGAGATCGCGCAGACCGCGCGGCAGGCCGCCGTGCGCCGCACCGAGACCCTGTCGGCCGCCATCGACGCCGGCAAGCGCGCCTACTCGGATGAGAAGCGGCGGACGGAATCGTCGGCCCTGATGGAGCCCGCGCCGAACTACAACGAAGGCCAGAGCTGAGCGGAGACCGGCCCGGCCGCGCGCGACGGCGAACCGCGATGATGAGCGCCCCCGCATTGCAGTTGAGCACGAGCGACTCGATGTTCGTCGTGATGGTCATCGTCGCGGCGGCGTTCCTCGTCATCGCCGCCGCGATGGTGGCGATTGCGGTCGCGGTCTTCCGCGTCGTCCGCACCGTGAACAACCTCGAACGGCGGGCCGAGCCTCTGATCGAGCGCGTCGGCGCGCTCAGCCAGCAGGTGCAGCAGATCGCCGAGCAGGGGCGCGAGGTGGGCGAGCAGGTGACGCTGATGTCCGGGCACCTGTCGGTCGCCTCCGAGCACTTCGCCGCGACGGCCGCGCTCGTGCGCGACGAGGTGCGCGAGCTTAAACAGATCGTCGGCTACACGGCCGTGACGGCGAAGGAGCAGGTCGAGCGCGTCAGCGTGTCGGTCGAGCAGGCGAACCGCCAGTTCTCGAACACCGTCTCGTTCATCAACCTGAAGCTGGTCAGGCCGGCGCGCGAGTTGGCCGCGCTGATGGCGGGCGTGCGGCGCGGGCTGGAAGTGCTGGCCGCGCCCGCGCCCAAGCAGATCGATCAGACCTACGGCGAGGAAGAGATGTTCATCGGCTAGCGGGCGCGAGAGACGACGAAGTCCAAAGTCCCAAGTCCGGCTTTGGACTTGGGACTTTCGGCTTTATAGCTGTTAGCTCTTAGCTCTTAGCTGTTAGCTTTCGGCCGCCGCCCTGAGGTCGAAGATTTTCAGGTCTCATTTCCGACCCGGGACTCCGGACTTTAAACTCTCAAACTTTTTAATCATGTCCACCGAAACGCCGCTCGAACTGAAAAAGACCGTCAACCTGCCGAAGACCAACTTCGCGCAGAAGGCCAACCTCGGCCAGTCGGAACCCGCGCGCTTGCAGAAGTGGGCGGAGATCGATCTCTACAATCTGATCCGCCGCCAGTCCGCGGGCCGCGAGAAGTTCGTGCTCCACGACGGCCCGCCCTACGCCAACGCCGACATCCACCTCGGCACGGCGCTCAACAAGATCTGCAAAGACCTCGTCGTCAAGACCCGCTCGATGCTCGGCTACGACGCGCCCTACGTGCCCGGCTACGACTGCCACGGCCTGCCCATCGAGCAGCACGTCGAGCGCGCGCTCGCGGCGAAGAATAAGAAGCGGAGCGATCTTTCGCTCGTCAGCTTCCGCCGCGCCTGCCGCGACCACGCCGCCAACGCCCTGAAGCGGCAGACGCGCGACTTCCAGCGCCTCGGCATCCTCGGCTCGTGGGACAACCCTTACCTGACGATGTCGAACCAGTACGAGGCCGAGACCGCCCGGCTGTTCGGCCGCTTCGTCGAGCGCGGCTACGTCTACAAGGGCGCGCGGCCCGTCTACTGGTGCATCCACGATCAGACGGCGCTCGCCGAGGCCGAGGTCGAGTACCGCGAGCACACCAGCCCGTCCGTTTACGTCAAGTTCCCGCTCTCGGAAGAGACCATCGACGGCAAGGCGTTCAAGCGCGAGGTCTTGGGCGACGACGACGACCCGCGCCGCATCTTCTTCCTCATCTGGACGACGACGCCGTGGACGCTGCCGGCCAACCTCGGCATCGCCGTCAACCCGAACTTCGAGTACTGCGCGATTCAGCACGGCGACGAAGAAGTTTATATCGTGGCGTCCGAGTTGGCCGACGCGGTCGCGCAGAAGTGCGGCCTCGGCGGAGGCGGGGTTACCGCGCCGTTGCGCGACCCTGAAACGGGCGAAACTTACGCGGAGTTCAATCTCCCCGCTTTAGGGGGGCCGAACGTCGTCGCGCGCTTTCAGGGTTCGCGCCTCGAACGGTTGGAAGCGCGCCACGCGTGGCTCGACCGCCCCTCGCTGCTGATGGTCGGCGAGCACGTCACGCTCGGCGGCGAGGCCGACGCCGAGACGCAGCTCGACGTGAGCGAGTCGCGCCCCAAGTCCGAGACCGGCAAGGCCGGGACGGGACTGGTTCACACCGCGCCCGGCCACGGCCACGACGACTTCGTGATCGGCAAAAGTTACGGCCTCGACATCTACTGCCCCGTCGATAACGCCGGCCGCTTCACCGACGAGGTCGAGCACTTCGCCGGGCAGACCGTGTTCGAGGCCAACCCGCGCATCGTCGAGTTCTTGCGCGGGCAGGGCGTCCTGCTCTTCAGCGAGGATTACGCGCACCGCTACCCGCACTGCTGGCGCTGCAAGAACCCGGTCATCTTCCGCGCCACGCCGCAGTGGTTCATCTCGCTCGACGCGAGGCGGCCCGAGGCGGCCGTCGAGCAGGACGACGACGGCCGCGACCGCTCGAACTTCACCGACAACGAGGCGGACGCGCCCGAGTCACTGCGCGACGGGGCGCTGCGCGAGATCGGCCGCGTCAACTGGATACCGGCGTGGGGCGAGGACAGGATGCGCAACATGCTGCGCGGGCGGCCCGACTGGTGCGTCTCGCGCCAGCGGGTGTGGGGCGTCCCGATCCCCGCGTTCTACTGCGCGGGCTGCGAGCTGGTCATCGCCGACGCCGAAGTGATCCGCCACGTCGCCCGCATCTTCGAGCAGGAGTCGGCCGACGCGTGGTACGCGCGCGAGGCGCGCGACTTGCTGCCCGACGGTTTCAGTTGCCCGAACTGCCGGGGAACCGAGTTCACGAAAGAGACGGACATCCTCGACGTGTGGTTCGACAGCGGCTCGTCGTCCGTCGCCGTGCTCGAACACTACGAGGAGTTGCGCTGGCCGGCGGACGTGTACCTCGAAGGCGGCGACCAGTACCGCGGCTGGTTCAACTCCAGCCTGATGGTCGGCCTCGCCGCGCACGGCCGCGCGCCGTACAAGTCGGTCATCACGCACGGCTGGGTGATCAACGTCGAGGGGCGGAAGATGAGCAAGTCCGAGGGGACTGGCATCTCGCCGAACGAGGTGATCAAGGAGTCGGGCGCGGAAATCCTGCGGCTCTGGGTCGCGGCGTCGGACTATCAGGAGGACGTGCGCTGCTCGAACGAAATCCTCCAGCGCGCGCAGGACGCCTACCGCAAGATGCGCAACACCGCGCGCTTCGCGCTCGGCAACCTCGCGGGCTTCGACCCCGCGCGCGACACCGTCGCGCCTTCCCGCCTGCACGAGATCGACCGCTGGGCGCTGGCCGAGTTGGACTCGGTGACGGAGCGCGCGCTCGCGGCCTACGAGGCTTACGAGTTCCACGCCGCCTACCAAGCCGTCTACCAGTTCTGCACCGTCACGCTCTCGGCGCGCTACTTCGACATCATCAAAGACCGCCTCTACACGGCCGCGCCCCGCTCCGAGGCGCGCCGCTCCGCGCAGACCGCGCTCTACGAGATCACGGACGCGCTCGCGCGCCTGCTCTCGCCGATTCTGGTCTTCACGGCCGACGAAATCTGGGAGAACCTGCCCGCCCCGGAAGGCTCGACCGCGCGCCCCGCGTCCGTCCACCTCGCCGGCTTCCCCGTCGCCAGCTCGCGCCGCGACGAAGAGCTGGCGGCGCGCTGGGCGCAGATTTTCGAGACGCGCGACGTGGCGCTGCGCGCTCTGGAAGAGGCGCGCGCGGCCAAGCAGATCGGCAGCGGGCTGGAGGCCCGCGTCGAGGTGACGGCCCGCGACCCGATCTTCACGACCCTGATGAACTACCAGCATGAGCTGCGCTACGCCTTCATCGTCTCGCAGGTCGACGTGCGGAAGACCGAGGACGCGCAGTCGCCCGACATCGGCGTGCGCGTCTTCAAGGCCGCGGGCAGCAAGTGCGAACGCTGCTGGAACTACTCGGAGCGCGTCGGCGACTTCACGCGCTACCCGACCGTCTGCGAGCGCTGCGTCGAAGCCCTCGCCGAGATCGAAGCCGAAGGGGGCGCGCCGTCGTGAACGCGAAGACCGACAGCGGCGACGAGTTAGCGCGCGGCGGCGGCGGGAACGCGCGCCAGTCCGGGCGCGACGCGGAGCGCGCCC
>DATCVD010000133.1:0-8745 GCA_036567125.1 Pyrinomonadaceae bacterium
GGCGGCGCGCGCCGCGCGCCCCGATGATGCTGCCCGTCGCGTGGGGCCGCACGGGCGAGAGGCCGCGCGAGGCCGAGACGGGCGACCTCAGTTTAGGCGGCTGCTTCGTCATGACATCGGAGCAGGTCGTGGTCGGCGAGCGGGTGATCGTCACCCTGCCGTGTGCGGCGACGGCCGGGCTGCGCCTCTCGGGCGAGATCACCTACCGGATGGAGATCGGCTTCGGCGTGCGCTTCAACCGGATGGCCGAGGCGGCGCGGGCCTCGCTCACGCTCCTGCTCGCCGACTATTACCGCAGCTTGGAGGGGGCGGGCCGCCTCTCCGCCCGCGACGGCTCGCACACCATCTTCCGAACCACACCCTAGCCCCGCCCGCGCTCACGACGCGAACGACGGCGAACTGATCGGGCGGGCGCGCGTGCTGTTGGCGCGGGCCGGCGGCCCGCAGACTCGCGGTGCGCGTAATGCGTGAGCACGCCGACGGCGTCTCGTCGAATACCCCTGTTCAACCCTTCACAGTCCGCTCGCCTCGTCCCGGCCGCCCGCCTCGCTCGAAGTTTCGGGCTAAGGCTTCATACGTTTCGGCGTCGGCCGGGAAGAACGACTCCAAGGCCAGCTCCGACAGGGTGATGTCAACCGGCGTCCCGAAGACGGTCGTCGTGCTGAGGAACGAGAGTGTCCCTCCGCCCGCCGCTAGTTGGAAGGGAACCGCGACTCCCGCGTAGTCCGTCGCGGGCGGCGGCCGGGTTGACTCCGCGACTCAGAACCGCGATAAATAGGCTCGCTCCAATCTCGCCCCGTCGGAGCATCGTGGGAAGGCCGTTTATGATCGATTCCCGGATCATCCAACACAGCGGCGCGCGTTGGGAGGGCGTCAGGGTTGACCGCTGGCGACTGTCGCCCGGCGAGATGCCCGAGACCGTCACCCCGGCGCACGAGATCAACATCCCCGTCGCGGGGAGTTTCACCAGCCTGAAGCACACGGCCGCGGGCGGTCGCTGTCGGGGCCAATCCCGCGTCGGGAGGGTTTACTTCATCCCCGCCGGCCAGCCGGTCTCGGCCAGTTGGCGCGGGGAGTTGGAGTGCCTGACCATCTTGATCGATCCGCGGCTCATAGCGCAGACCGCTTCCGAGTCGGGTTTTGCGGGCGCGGTCGAGCTGGGCGAAATTTGCGACGTGGAAGACCCGCTCGTCCAGCAGATCGGGTTCTCGCTTCTGGCCGAGACGGCGGCGAAAGAACCTTTCGGCCGCCTCTACGCCGAGACGCTGACGCACGCGCTCGCCGTGCACCTTCTCCGACGCTACGGCGTCAACAGACGGCCTCACGAGAACTTCCGCGGCGGCCTCGCCGGCAGCAAACTCCGGCGCGCCACCGAGTTCATCGACGCGCACTTGGAGGCGGATTTGACCGTGGCCGACATCGCCGCGGCGGTCGGCCTGAGCCGCTACCACTTCGCGCGCGCCTTCAAGCGCACGACCGGCCTCACCCCGCAGCGTTATTTGATCGAACGCCGCATCGAGCGCGCCACCCGTCTGCTCGGCGAGAGCGAGCTGCCCCTCGTCGAAGTCTCCGCCCGCGCCGGGTTCAAGAACCAGAGTCACTTCACGACCCTCTTCCGCCGCCTCAAACGCGTGACGCCCGGCGCGTGGCGCGAAGCGCACTCCCGCCGGTGATCGAGTCGCGCCCGCCCCGCCCGGCCTTTTAGCGCAAGCCCGCCAAACATTCAGCAAGCAGAGAAAAGACGGCGGCGGCGCGCCCGGCGTACATTCCTCCCGCGTTTCGCAAACTACGAAAGCGGGGGAATGGGACGATGAGAGAGTGTCTTGGCGTCGCGCTCGCGGTCTTGATTCTCGCGGCGGCTGCCGGCGCGCAGAGTGGGGCCGGGGGCCACGCTCGCGCGGCGATTGAACGGGGCAACGAGGCCGCCGCGCGGGGGCAGTACGAACTGGCGTTGACGGCCTACCGCGAAGCCCTCTCGGCGCAGGGCGAGCTTCGGGCGCTGGCCCACTACAACGTCGGCGTCTGCCACTACCACGCGGGCCGCCCGCGCGAAGCGGCGGACGCCTACCGCGAGGCGATCCGCCTGCGGCGCGGGCGATACCCGAAGGCTTCCTACGCGCTCGGCGTGGCCTACGGCGAGCTGGGCGACTGGCGCGCGGCGCGCGACGCCTTCGAGGTCGTGCTGAAGCTGTCCGAAGACGAGGACGCCGAAGCCGCGTTCGACCTCGGCGTGGCCCTCACCCAACTGGGGGAGAACGAGGCCGCGGCGGCGCGCTTCCGTCAGGCCATCGCGCTCAACACGCAGAGCCTCGCGCCCGGACACAACAACTTGGGCGTGGCGCTGGCGCGCGCGGGGCGGCTGGGCGAAGCGGAGCGCGAGTTCGACACCGCGCTGCGGCTGGCCGGCGGGGCTTTCGACGACGCGCGTGACAACCTGCGTCTGTGCCGGTCGCTGATGGGCGCGTCCGGGCGGGGGCTGGCCGCGAATTGGCGAATCGTCAGGGCGGCGAAAGCGGGCTGACCGCCGCCCCGTGCCAAGCCGCCCGCGGCGATCAATGCGCGCGACGGATCAACGTGACTCGCCGTCTTCAGTCGCCGCGCCGATCCCGCAGAATAGAGAGGTAGGCCGCCCACGGCCCGACCGCGCCCGTGTAAACCTTCGCCATCGTCCGCGCGATCTGCGCCACGTGGTCGAGGTCGTGGACGACCCACGCCGCCAGCAGTTGCCCGAGCGTGACCTCGCCCAATTCCGGGTGCCGCCCCGTCCGCACGAGGTCGCTCTCGGAGAGGCTCATCGCTAGCAACTCGGCCACGCCGCGCCCGCGCAGGTCAGCGAAATCACTGAGCAGCTCTTCCAGCGACTTCTCCCCGCTTTCGGAGAACTGGGCCGTCCGGTCGAAGGGCGCGAACGGGCGCGGGTCGCCGGCGAGGATGTGGCGGGCGCGCGGGATCCAATCCGTCCGCTCGCCGTGGATGAGGTGCCCGACCACGTCGTAGGGCGACCAAGTGCCTTCGCCTTCCGTCGCGCGCGCCCAAGTCTCCGGCGCGCCGCGCAGGAGCGCGCCGAGTGTGGACGGCGTCCGTTCGAGGATCGCCACGGCTTCTTTTACGTGCAAACTTGACTGCCCCATCTATTCCTCCGTCTACAAAAATGGCGCGGGCATTTCACGGCCTCACTTCTTTAGCGGCAGCCCGCAGAGCAGGAGGTCGGCAATGCGGGAGACCTTCTTCTCCACGTCCGAGCGGCGGCCGAGTTCACTCGGGCTAAGGCTGTACGGCAGCAGGGCGTTGGTAGCCAGCAGCAGGGCGTGGGCGGTCGCGAACGTTTCGGCGGCGGCCGGCGGCAGTCCGCGCCAGCCCTCCCTCAGAACTTCGGCGAAAATTCCGGCCTCCTCCTTGAAGTGTCGCTCCCTCCTCACTTGCAGCGACGGCCTGATCGAGGCCAGCAGGTCGTTGAGGCTCTCGGCGTAGTGCCGCACGCCGTCGAAGCGGAACATGACGCGCATGATGAGCATCCGGCGCACGCGCTCGGCGGGCGTCCCGGCCCCACGGGCGATCTTCAGCAACTCGGACTCCAGACGGGCGACCAGCCGGTCGATGTGCGAGAGGACGAGTTCTTCCTTGCTCGGGAAATGCAGGTAGAGGGTGCCCTTCGCGATCCCGACTTCTTTCGCTAGGTCGTCCATCGTCATCCGCTTATACCCGCGCAGGGCCAGCAGTCGGTGGGCGGCGTCGAGGATCAGGTCTTCGATGTCTTCTCGCGTGGCGACGGCTCTCATAGGGGGATGACTATTCTCACGTTTCGGTCATTGACACGCATCGGCCGCGGTGGGTAGTATCTGCTCACGCCGGAAGCGGCCGGCGCTGAAGTCGGGCCGGCCGCCATCATAACCTACCCGGGGCGGGAGGCACCTTGCCTTGAACACCGCGCCGTCCGCGACACCAAGTGCCACGGTGAAATTCGCGGGCGGTCGCCGGAGCGAGGTGTCACTATGCTCGGCCGACTACTTCTTCTCTTCTGTCTCTCCCTGCTGCCCCTCCCCTGCGCGCAGGCAATCGTCATCCGCCACGACCGCGACGACGCCCGGTACCGCGAACTGGGCGCGAAGTACCCGGCCGTCGGCCGGATTCTCCCGAACGGCCTCTCCTCGGTTCTGATCGCCCCGCGGTGGGTACTCACAGCCGCCCACGTCGGCGAGGCGCTCATCCCTTTCGATCTGCGGGTTCGCTTCAGGGGCAGCGACTACGCCGTCGAGAAGATCATCCTTCATCCCGACTGGAGCAAGAGTGGCGAGGCCGCGGGGCGGGACGTCGCGCTGCTAAAGCTGGCGCGGGCCGTCACGGACGTCGAACCCGCGCTGCTCTACGACCGCAAGGACGAGGCGGGGAAGTTGATCACCTTCGCCGGCTGGGGCATGACCGGCAACGGGCTGGCCGGCCCGAGCGAGATGGACGGCGCGCTGCGCGGGGCGCACAACCGCGCCGACCGGGTGGACGACACGACCCTCTACTTCACCTTCGACGCGCCGCCCGAGGGCGAGGACTTGGAGGGCATCAGCGGCCCCGGCGACAGCGGAGGCCCGGCCCTGCTCGAAGAAGGCGGGAGGCTCTACACCATCGGCGTGAGTTCGGGGAACAGCGGCGGGGGCGGGGAGCACTGCAAGTACGGGACGACGGAGGCGTACGCGCGCGTGTCGGCGGCCCGCCCGTGGATACTCGAAGCGATGCGCTCGGACGCGGCGGCCAGCCTGCCGTGGGGGCCGCCCCGGACTCTCGCGGCAGGGCGCTTCCCCGACACGGTGGCGGGGCGGCTGTCGGCGCAATACGTGGAAGCCTTCAACACGCTCGACCCGGAGGCGCTGTGGCGGTTCGAGCAGGCCAACTACGCGGCCGCGGCGCTCAGGGACGTGAACCCGGAGCAGCGCCTCAAGGCCCACCGCGAGCTGATGGAGCGGCGGGGCAGGACAAAGTCGTCGAGTACCGCGAAGCCGGCCCGAGACTGCTGAGCGTGCGCGTCAGGCCGGAGAAGTACAGTGAAGACGTCGCCTTCACCATCGTCCTCGACCAGAGGGAAAGGGACAAGATCAGTTGGATCAGGGTGCGGGCGTTCATCAAGTAGCGCGGAAGGGCCTGCCGCGGACTAATTCAGGCACGAGAAAGAAGGGTGTAAAACATGAGACGGCGGATCATATCAAGCGCGGCGGCCGTGACGTTTGCCTTCGTCACGGCCGCCGCTTCGGCGCAGCAGAGCGCACCACCAAGCCCGGCGGCCGACCGCCGCGTCAAGGAGTACGTCGCCCTGATCAATTCCGGCGACCGCAAGGCGGCGCGCGCTTACGCGGAGCAGAACCTGACCCCCGCGGCGCTCGGCCGCGTCCCCGCGGCGGGTCGCGTCAACACCATCTCGGCGCTCCACGACGAGACGCGCGGCGTCGAAATCCACTCCGTCGGCGAGCCGAAGCCGGGGCAGGTGGAGGCCGTGCTGCGCAGCCGTCTGGCCGGCGAGTGGTGGCGGCTGACGCTGTTCCTCGAACCGCAGCCGCCGCACCGCATCGAGCGGCTCGGCATGGGGCTGCTGTCCACGCCGCCCGACGCGGGGCGGGCGGCGGAGAAGTTGTCCGACGACGGGATCGCGCGCGAGCTCGACTCGTTCCTCCGCAAGGTGGCCGAGGCGGACGCCTTCTCCGGCGCGGTGCTCGTGGCGAAGGACGGCCGCGTCCTCTTCGAGAAGGCTTACGGCGAGGCCAACAAGGACTTCGGCGCGCCGAACCGCGTGGACACCAAGTTCAACCTCGGCTCGATGAACAAGATGTTCACGGCCGTCGCCATCGCGCAGCTCGCCGAGGCCGGCAAGCTCTCCTTCGACGACCCGCTCGCCAAGTTCCTGCCCGACTTCCCCGACCGCGAGGCGGCCGCCAAGATCAGGATCAAGCACCTGCTCACGCACACGTCCGGCTTGGGGAGCTACTTCAACGAGCGGTTCATCGAAGGCTCGCGCGAGCGGTTCCGCACCGTGGACGATTTTCTGGAGCTGGCGAAGGGCGAGACGCTCGCCTTCGAGCCGGGCACGAAGTGGCAGTACAGCAACACGGGCTTCCTCGTGCTCGGCAAGGTCGTCGAGAAGGCGGCGGGGCAGAGCTACTACGACTACGTGCGCGAGCGCATCTTCAAGCCGGCCGGGATGACGAACACCGACTCCTACGATCTGGATCGCGTCAACCAGAACCTCGCCGTCGGCTACCAGAAGGAGTACGGGGACGAGGGGCTGCGCTACCGCAACAACATCTTCCGGCACGTCATCCGCGGCGGCCCGGCCGGCGGCGGCTACTCGACCGTCGGCGACCTCCTGCGCTTCGCCACGGCGCTGCGCGCGGGGAAGCTGCTGAGCGAGGCTTCGGTCAAGACGCTGCTCGCGCCGAAGCCGGAGCTTAGCTCGCCCGAGTACGGCTACGGCTTCGGCGTCTCGCCCGAGCGCGCCATCGCCGGCCACAGCGGCGGCTTCACCGGCATCAGCGCGAACCTCGACATGTTCCTCGACAGCGGCTACACGGCCGTCGTGCTCTCGAACTACGGGGGCGCGGCCGACCGCGCAGTCGCCAAGATTCAACAACTGGTGACGGCCGGGGGGAAGCCGCGCGCGAATTGAGGCGGCGTCCGTCGCTCGCCGCCCCGTCCCGCGACCCTGAGAAGGGCGGAGCCGGTTTGACATCAGACGACAGCCGCCCTACCGTAATAGCCGCGCGACCGCCCGCGCGCCGCGCGCACGGAATGATGACTCGACCCTACAGCCTCTATCGCCACTACTACTATTACGGCTCGCTCCCGACGCGGAGGGGTGAGGCGGCGGTGGGGTCTGTGCGCTTGATTCCGATCTAGCAGCGCGCGACACGAGAGACCCGGTGACCGGCCACTATCCTCCCGACGGGGGACAGTGGCCGGTTCTTTTTGTGCCCGCAATTCTTCGCGGGCGTCGTCCCGAGGAGGTTAAAAGTTATGAGGACGCAAGGGAGGCGGCAGTTATTACTCGACCACGCGGACGCGGGGCTGATCGCGGCCGGCCCCGGCGAGCCGCGCGCCGACCGCAACAGCATCGTCCGGCTCGACCCCGATCACCCCGGATTCCGCGACGCCGAGTACCGCGCCCGCCGGAACCGCATCGCACGCATCGCCTCGGAGTACGAAGCGGGCGCGCCGATCCCCGACGCCCCCTACACCGCCGAAGAGCACGGGGTGTGGCGCGTCATCCGCGAGGCCCTCGAACCGGCCCACGCGAGGCACGCCTGCGCGCCGTACTTGGAATGCCTTAGGCGCATCGATCTGCCGAGCGACAGAATCCCGCAGATGCGCGAGGTGACGGAGCGCGTCGAAGCCCTCAGCGGCTTCCGGCTCGAACCCGTCGCCGGACTCGTCGAGCCACGCGTCTTCCTCGAATCTCTGGCCGACGGCGTCTTCCTCTCCACGCAGTACATCCGCCACCACTCGACGCCGCTCTACACGCCGGAGCCGGACGTGGCCCACGAGTTGATGGGCCACGCCGTGACGCTCGCCGACGAGCGGCTGGCCGAACTCAACCGCCTCGTCGGGCGCGCCGTGAGGCGCACGGGTTCGCCGCAGGCTCTGGATCGGCTGGCGCGCCTCTATTGGTTCACCGTCGAGTTCGGCGTGCTGCGCGAGGGCGGGGAGGTGAAGGCTTACGGCACCGGCCTGCTGTCGTCGGCCGGCGAGCTGGAGGCCATGCACGGCGCGGAGCTGCGCCCGCTCGATCCGGAGGCCGCCGCGCGGACATCTTACGACCCGGCCGGCTACCAGCCGATCCTCTTCTGCGCCGATTCGTTCGACGACATGTTCCGCACACTCAGGGATTACCTCGCGCGCTGGGGTTGAGAGGGCCGCGTGCGCCTCAAGGCGTCCGGCCGCCGCGTGAATCGTGGTAAGCGCCCCCGGCAGATTCCTCTTGACAACCGTCGTTATAACGACTATACTCCTGTTCGTGGTCACGAAGCTGCAAAAGGAGTTGAAGCAGACGAAGCCGTTCGCGAGCCTTGAGGAGGAGGTCATCCTCAACCTCGCGCGCACGGCCGAGTACGTCGGCTCGCGCGGGGCGGAGGTCTTGAAGCGCGCCGACCTGACGCCCACGCAGTATAACGCGCTGAGGATTCTGCGCGGCGCGGGCGAGGAGGGACTCACCTGCGGCGAGATCAGCGAGCGGATGGTGACGAAGGACTCCGACATCACGCGCCTGCTCGACCGGCTCGAACGGCGCGGCCTGATCCGGCGCGAGCGGCCGGAAACTAACCGCCGCGTCGTCGTCACGCGGATCACGGGCGAGGGCTTGAGCCTGCTGGCGGAGCTGGACGAACCCGTCAACGAGAAGCACCGAAAGCTCGCCGGCCACCTCGGCAAACAGCGGCTCAAGGCGCTCAACGAACTGCTTGAGGCGATGCGGGGCGACGACGCCTAAAAATTTTTACCCGAACAGTCGTTATAACGAATTAAGGCATAACATGGATACTCCGGCCACCGGGAGGAATCGCGGCTTCACCGTGATGCCGGGCGCGCACCCGCCTGAGGCGCGCGCCGGCCGCGAGGGGAGGGCGACTGAACAAGGATGAGAGAACCGAACATGGAGGAGAGGCTGATGACTGAACAACTGATCGCCGTGACCGGCGCGACGGGCCAGCTCGGCCGGCTGGCCGTCGAGGCACTACTCGGGCGCGGCGTGGCGGCCAGCCGGATCGTCGCCGC
>DATCVD010000134.1:0-7682 GCA_036567125.1 Pyrinomonadaceae bacterium
GGCCGCCTGTCGGCCGCGCGCCGCTCGGAGTTCGCCGCCGCGGTCGAGTCGGTCACGGCCGCGCTGCGCTCCTACTCCGACTGGCTGCAAACCGAACTGCTGCCGCGCTCGCACGGCGACTTCTCGATCGGCGCGGAGAACTTCCGCAAAAAACTTCTCTACGAAGAGATGATCGACGCGCCGCTCGCCTCGCTGCTCCGCGACGGCGAGCGCGAGCTGCGCCGCACGCAGGAGGAGATGCGCCGCGTCGCCGAGGAGATCGCGCCCGAACGCGATCTGCGCGAAACCCTGCGCGCCATGGGGCGCGAGCGCCCCAGCGCGGAAGGTCTCGTCGGCGAGACGCGCGCCGAGCTGGGCCGCATCCGCGCGTTCGTGCGCGAGCGCAACATCCTGACGCCGCCCGCTTCGGAGAACCTGATCGTCGCCGAGACGCCCGCGTTCCGCCGCCTCGGCTTCGCCTCGATGGACGCGCCCGGCCCCTTCGAGCGCGCCGCGACCGAGAGCTACTACTACGTGACGCCGCCCGACCCCGCGTGGGACGCGCGCCGCCGCGAAGAACATCTGAGCTTCTTCAACCGCTCGGCCCTGCCGGTCGTCTCGATCCACGAGGCGTTCCCCGGCCACTACTACCAGTTGCTCGCCGCGCGGCGCTCGCCGTCGCGCGTGCGCGCGGCCTTCGGGTCGGCCTCCTTCGTCGAGGGCTGGGCGCACTACTGCGAGCAGATGATGATCGACGAGGGCTTCGGCGGCGGCAGCCCCAAGCTCCGGCTCGCGCAACTCCACGCCGCGCTCACGCGCCTGTGCCGCTACCTCGTCGGCCTGCGGATGCACACGGCGGGGATGACCTACGAGCAGGGCGTCGAGTTCTTCGCCCGCGAGGGCTACATGGAGCAGGCCAACGCCGAGCGCGAGGCGCGGCGCGGCACGCTCGACCCGACTTACCTCGTCTACACGCTCGGCAAGATGGAGATTCTCCGACTCCGCGACGACTACCGCCGCGCGCGCGGCGACTCGTTCCGCTTGGGCGAGTTCCACGACCGGCTGCTGAGCCACGGGATGCCGCCCGTCAAAATCCTCCGGCTCGCGCTGCTCGGCGACGCCGCGCCGCCCGGCGCCGGCGCGGCCGCCCCGGACGCGAACCAGACGAATGATGATCGGACGAACGTCGTAGAGTTCTCGGTCGTCGCCTCGGGAGCGATGAGCGCCTACGAGGGCGGACGCCGCGTCGAACTCGTCTCGAACGAAGAGGACTGGCGGCAGGCGTGGGGCCAGATCGGCGGCGGGCGGCCCGCGCCCGAAGTGAATTTCGCCACGCGCGCGGTCGTCGTGGTCTATCAGGGGCAGAAAAACACGGGCGGCTACTCGGTCGCGGTCGAGGAGATCAGGCGCGATGGCACTGTGCTTGCTGTGCGTGTTAGCGAGCGGCGTCCGGCGTCCGGCAGTATTACAACGCAGGTCATCACGTCGCCCTTTGTCGCGGTCTCCGTGCCGCGCCCGGCGGCCGGCACGGTCGTGCGCTTCGCGGACGAGGCGGGTGACGGGGGCGGGGCCGAGCCGGGGGCACAGAAAAGTGAGAAAAACGTGACGACGCCCGCGCGGCGCGCGCCACAACGCAGACGGGGCCGGCGGGGCCGGTCGCTTTGATGGCAAACCGACCCGCCGCGGGTTCATCAAAGTAAGTGTCCGACGCGGCGCGTCCGCGTCGGACGACAGTTTCGGTAACAGCTCTCCTCGCTGCGACGCGGCTCGTGATTTCGGGCCGCGCGCGGATCGGTCGGAACGACTTCGGAGGGGGGCAGCTTTTGAGCGGCGCGCCCTCCGGCTTGACGGGAAGGGAGCGCCGCTCGCCGCTTTTGGAGAGGTTTCGGAGACTTTCGAGGCGCATTGATTCGGAGGGGGTGAATGATGACGAAACTTAACAGCAGACGTGTGAGCGGCGCGCGCGGGGTGGGCGCGGCGCTGATGGCCTTCGTGCTTCTGGCGATGCCCGCGGCGGCGCTCGCGCAGGGCACGGCCATCCCGATGCCTAAGAACCGCTACGACGTGCGCGAGGACGTGCAGGCCGGGCAGCAGGCCGCGCAGGAGGTCGAGCGGCAGATGCCGATCGTGCGCGACGGCGAGATCGACGGCTACATCAACAGCCTCGGCCAGCGGCTGGTGTCGGCGATCCCGTCGCAGTTCCAGCAGCCGCAGTTTCGTTACACGTTCCGCGTCGTCAACGCGCGCGACCTGAACGCCTTCGCGCTGCCGGGCGGGCCGATGTACATCAACCGCGGCATGATCGAGGCGGCGCGCAACGAGGGCGAGCTGGCCGGCGTGATGTCGCACGAAATCTCGCACGTCGCGCTCAGGCACGCGACCGCGCAGGCGACGCGCGGGCAGAAGTACCAGATCGGATCCGTCTTGGGGCAGATCGCGGGCGCGGTGATCGGCGGCGTGCCGGGCGCGATCCTCGGTCAGGGCACGCAGATTTTCACGGGCCTCAAGCAGCTGAAGTACAGCCGCGAGTACGAGACGCAGGCCGACATCCTCGGCTCGCAGATCATGGCGCGCGCCGGCTACGACCCGCGCGACCTCGCCAACGTCTTCCGCACCATCCAGTCGCAGGGCGCGGGCGGCGGCCCCGAATGGGCTTCGAGCCACCCCGATCCGGGCAACCGCTACCAACGTATCCAGCAGGAGGCGCAGTTGCTTCGCGTCTCGGCGCGCGAGGTGGCGCGCGACTCGCGCGAGTTCCAGCGCATCCAGTCGCGGCTGCGCGGCGGCGGGCGCGCGCCCTCGATGGAGGAGATCGCGCGCGGGCAGGGCGGCTACCAGCAGGACACCCGCTACCCGCAAGACAACCGTAACCCGCAAGGCCAGAACTACCCGCAAGACCCGAACTACCCGAATCAGGGCGGCGGCAACTACGGCCGCGTGCAGTACCCGTCGGGGCGTTACGTGACGGTCGGCGACAACCAACTCTTCCGCATGGAGGTGCCCGACAACTGGCGGCAGTTCGGGCAGGGCAACTCCGTGATGTACGTGCCAGAGGGCGCTTACGGCAACAACGGCATCACGCACGGCATCATGGTCGGCGTGGACAGGGAGCAGTACACCGACCTGAACCGCGCGGCGCAGCAGTACGTGAGCGATCTGTTGCAGGTCAACACGCACCTGCGCGCGCAGGGCGGCTTGCGGCAGCACAGCATGGGCGGCCGCGTGGCGCGGCAGGTGAGGCTCGTCGGCCGCTCGCCCGTCACCGGGCAGACGGAGGTCGTCGATGTCTTCGTCACCACGCTGCGCAGCGGCGAAATCTTCTACGTCAACCTCGTCGCGCCGCAGCGGGAATACCGCGCCTTCGAGCCGGCGTTCCTGCAAGCCATCCGCAGCCTCCAGCTCGCCAACTGACGGCGGGTTGATACGACTGACGAGCGCGCCGCGCCGGCGGCGACGAAACAGGGAGGGCGTCGGTTCAATCAGAACCGACGCCCTCCCTCCGTTTAGAAAAGATTGAGGCGACGCCGCGCCTTCGGGACTCGGAGCCGCCCGCGTGCTGTTCTTCGCTCAGCCGCCGGGCGCGGGCGAGGCCACGGGCTGCGCCGCGCCGCATTCGGGGCAGAACTTCGGCCCGCCTTCGAGCACCGCGCCGCACCCCACACACTTCGCCGGGCCGCAGTCGGCCTGCGTCCCGCATTCGGGGCAAAACTTCGCCTCGCGCAGCTTCGCCCCGCACGCCGCGCACAGCGGCGAGAGCGGCGACGTCCCGGCGATGTTCCCCGCGTCTTCCACGCGACTCACGCGCCCGACCAGCGGCCGTCTTAAACTTACTCGATCAGCCGGCGGCCGTCTTTAACCCGATCAGCCCGCGGCCATCTTGCCGCCGCATTCGGGGCAGAACTTCGGGCTGCCTTCCGGCTGGTGGCCGCACGCGCTGCACGACGGCTTCGCCGCCCGCGCGGGCGTCCCGCATTCGGGGCAAAACTTACCCCTCCCCACGTCCGCGCCGCACGACGAACAGTTCGCCACGGCCGAGACCGCGCTGGGCCGCCGCTCGGCCGCGGGCGCGGGCGCTCGCAGCACGGAGCCGGCGGCCATGTCGATCTGCGAGGCGTAGTCGGTGGCGCGCGCCCGCTCGTGCAACTGCTCGCGCGCGGCGTCGGCCTTGGCCTGCGCGTGCGAGGCGGCCAACTCCTCGTCGTAGTCGGGCGCGCACTCCTCGCACTGGCCCACGCCGGCGTTCCAGCAGACCTCGGGGCAGACCCACTTGCCGCAGCGCGAGCACTGGTGGAAGTGCCCCTTGGCCTCTTCGACCGCGCGCTGCAACGCGGCGTCGTGCGCCTTGCCGCCGACCTGCCGCTGAATCTCGTAGGCGGAGTTTCCGGCCGACGAGGCCCAGCCGCCGAAGATGTCGCCGGCCGCGCGCAGGAGCGAGCCGGCCGTGCCGATGGTCGAGGTCTCGAACTCGGACTGGTAGCCGTTGCCGCACTTGTCGCAGTGGAACTTGAACTGGTAGCCGCGGTCGGTCGAAAGATCGTCGTAGTTGCGGACGAACTTGATCAGAGCCATTCGTTCGGTGAACCTCCGGGGGTTTAATGAAGGGCGGGGGGGGCGCGGCGGCCCGCCGGGTGCGCGCTATCTTACAAGGCCGGCCCGCCCGTTGTCACACCTTTCGCGGCGCGTCGCGCGCAGAGCGGCCGGCAAGTTTATTCGCGTCGTGACGGGGGACAAAGGATCAGGCGGGGCGGGCGAATCGCGCGAAAACTCACCCGCCGGATTTCGCTTCCTGCCAGAGTTGTTCCATCTCGTCGAGGGAGGCGGCGTCGAGCGCGCGGCCGCGCGCTTCGAGGCCGCGCTCGATGTGGCGGAAGCGGCGGCGGAACTTGCGGTTCGTCAGCTTCAGGGCCGCCTCAGGCTCGACGCCGAGGTGGCGCGCGATGTTGGTGACGGCGAAGAGGAGATCGCCCACCTCCTCGCGCACGCGCTCGTGCTCGGCCTCCTCGTCGGAGGCGGGCCGCGACGGGGCTTCGCGTTCGCGCTGCTCGCTCGCGCCGCCCGCGCGTTGCCCGACCGCCGGGCCGTCCGGCGGCGGATCGGACGCGCCCGCGCGCGGCTTCTCGTCGCGCGCGCGGATCGCGTCTTTGAGTTCGTCGATCTCCTCGTGCAGTTTGTCGAAGATGTCTTCGACGCGCTGCCAGTCGAAGCCGACGCGGGCGGCTTTGGTCGTCAACTGGTGCGCCTCCATCAGCGCGGGCGTCTTCGGCGAGACGCCGTCGAGGAGCGATTCGTCGGCGGCCCCGTCGGGTTTGCCGGCGGCGCGTTTTTCGGCGGCCTTGATCGCCTCCCAGTTGCGCAAGACCTCGGCCGTGTCGGCGGCCTGCTCGCCGCCGAAGACGTGCGGGTGGCGGCGCACCATCTTCGAGTGGATCGCGTCGACGACCTCCGCAATCGTGAACTCGCCGCGCTCGGCGGCGACCTGCGCGTAGAAGATGATCTGGAAGAGCAGGTCGCCCAGCTCGGCGCGCAGCTCCGAGGGGCGGCCCTCGCGCGCGGCCTCGACCGCCTCGAAGGCCTCGTAGGCTTCTTCCAGCAGCATCGGCGCGAGCGTGGCGTAGGTCTGCTCCCTGTCCCACGGGCAGCCGTCGGGCGCGCGCAGCCGCGCCATCAGCGCGACCAGATCGGCGAAAGTGGCCGGCGTCTCTGTCATCCGTCACCCCTGTTGTTTGAAGTCGCGGCCATTATGACAGAAAGGGGGGGAACGATGAACGCGGGACGACGAACGACGGACTGGAAGCCGCCGGCCGAAGAAGGAACGGCGGAGGCGCGGTCATTCGAGTTGAATGACCGCGCCTCCGCCGTTCCGCGTTCCGACTTCGGACTTACTTCTGCTCCTTCGCCTTCATCGCCTCTTCGATGGCGGCGAGGCGCTGTTCGAGCGTGTGCACCTGCGTGCGGAGCTGCTCGACCTCGGCCGTCTTGCGCTGCAACTCGTCGGTCTTCGTTTGCAGCTCGCTGGTGCGCTCGTCGAGCGCCTTGACGGCGGCGAGGCTGACGCCGACCGCGTCCTGCACCCCGATGGTCTTGTCGTCGGAGCCGAGCTTGAAGGCGGCGTGGAAGTCTTCGGCCATCGGCCCGATGTGGCGCGCGCCCTGAGCCTCGCCGATGTAGTTCCACGTCGAGACCGGAATCTTGCGCAGCTTGGAGAGCACGTCGTTGCCGTCCACGGCGAAGAAGTTCTCCTTCGTCGTGCGGCTCGAAGTGCAGTTGAAGACGCCGGAGTTGGCGGGCAGGTTGCAGCCCGTGCCCGGGTTGGTGGCCATGCTCGTGCGGAGGCGGACGCCGCCCGTGGCGCGCACGGCGAACTCGTTGTTCGCGGTGTTGCGGAACGTGTCGGCGCTCTGCTGGGCCGCGCCGTCTGCCCAGATGAACGTGCCGGTGAAGCCGTTGTTCGTGGCGAACTTGCCCATCGCCGTCGTGTGATCCTGATCGGCCGTCACGTTGTAGCCGATGGCGACGGCCGCGAGGCCGCGGATGTTGAAGGTATCGGGATCGCACTTGCCGTTGATGTAGGGGCCGCCGGAGCGGGCGTTGTTGCCGAAGGCGACGCCGTAGGTGTCGCAGACGCGGTTGCCCGCGCCGGCCGAGAAGCCGGCCGCGCCCTTGACCTCGTTGCCGCTGCCGAAGGCGATGCTCGAAGTCGAGCGCGCGAAGTTGGTGTCGCCGAAGGCGAGCGCGTAGAGGCCCTCGGCGGTCGAGTTCGAGCCGCCGGCCCAAGAGAAGAAGCCGACCGTCGCGTCGTCCCACTCGTTGTCGGCGTAGCCGGAGCGGAACGCGCCCTTGTAGCTGTCCCAAGAGGTGCGGTAGCCCTTGCCCTGCATCGGGGAGACGCCGATGCCGAGGTTGCCGGTGGCGACGAAGCTGCCGTTCTGGAAGACCTTGAAGAAGGCCGGCGTGTGGCCGCCGGGGCCGGAGCAGCAGGTGGAGCCGCCGCGCAGGTTAATCATCGGCGCGGTGCCGTTGGCGTCGCCGACCGAGAGCTGCTCCGCGCCGGGGACGAATTGCACGGCGTTGGCGGCGCTGATCGCGGCCGAGGTCTGCTTCGTGCCGTCGGGGAAGACGAGGCCGTTGCCCGCGCCGCCGACCCTGATGTCGCCGCCGACGTGCAGCCGGCTCGCCGGGCCGGCGACGCCCACGCCGACGTTGCCGGCCGCGTCGATCCTCACGCGCTCGGCGTTGTTCGTGCCGAAGACGAGCGGCTGCGCGGTGAGCGTGCCCACGCCCAGCCCCAAGCTCGTCGGCCCGTCGGCGAGCAGGAAGGTGCGGTCGGCGCGGCCCATCCCGAAGAACGAGAAGGGGTTCTGCGACCCGCCGGTGAGCACCCCGCCGTAGGAGGAGAAGTTGCCGCGGTCGTTGTCGAAGTAGAACGTCGAGTTGCCGGCCGCCGAGGTCGTGCGCACGCGGATGCCGGTGCGGCCCGACGCGTTCGCAGCGCCGGCGATGTCCAAGTAGTCGCCCGGCGCGCCCACGCCGATGCCGACGCCGCCGCCCGACTCGGTAACTATGGAGTCGGCCAGCGTGCCCGAAGCGTCCGAGAACTTGGCGAGGCGGTTCGCGGTTGACGAAGGCGTGGCGTCGTCGCCGCCGCCGGCGGCGGCCGAGGCGGAGGAGTCCGCTTGCGCCTTCGCGCCCTTGCGGGTCGAACG
>DATCVD010000135.1:0-2237 GCA_036567125.1 Pyrinomonadaceae bacterium
GGCCGCCGTCGCCGCCCCGCCGCGGCAAGTCTATTACCCCGGCCCGGAATGGGAGAGGCGGACGCCGCAGCAGGTCGGCGTCGATCCGACTAAACTCCAAGAGGCGGTCGCCTTCGCCGCCGCCAGCGAGTCGAAGGCCCCGCGCGACCTTGAGGCGGCGCACTACCAGACGTTCGGCCGCGAGCCTTTCGGGCAGGCCGTCGGCCCGTTCAAGGAGCGCGGCGACCCGGCCGGCATCGTCGTCCGGCGCGGGTACATCGTCGCCGAGTGGGGCGACACGGCGCGCGTGGACATGGCCTTCAGCGTCACCAAGAGTTTCCTCTCCACGGTCGTCGGGCTGGCCTACGACCGGAAGATGATCCGCTCGCTGCAAGACCGCGTGAGCCTGTACGTCCCGCCCGTCCAGCCGCTCGCGCCGAACCAAGTGCACGGCCGCGCCGAAAGTCTCGGTCGGCCGCAACTGCTCGAACCGTTCGAGACCGAGCACAACCGCAAGATCACTTGGGAGCACCTGCTGCGCCAGACCAGCGACTGGGAGGGCACGCTCTGGGGCAAGCCCGAATGGGCCGACCGGCCGAGCCCGAACCCCGCCGAGTGGCGCACGCGCCGGCGCAACGAGCCGGGCGCGGCCTACGAGTACAACGACGTGCGCGTCAACGCGCTCGCGCTGGCCGCGCTCTGCGTCTGGCGCAAGCCGCTGCCGCAGGTCTTGCGCGAGCACGTCATGGACGCCATCGACGCCTCGCCGACGTGGCGTTGGTACGGCTACGAGACTTCGTGGATCGAGCTGGACGGCGCGGCCGTGCAGTCGGTGAGCGGCGGCGGCCACTGGGGCGGCGGGATGTTCATCAGCGCGCGCGACATGGCCCGCTTCGGCCTGCTCACCCTGCGCCGCGGACGCTGGCGCGACCGGCAGATTCTCTCCGAGGACTGGCTGCGGCAGGCCACGACGCCGACGCCCGCGCAGCCCACCTACGGCTTCATGAACTTCTTCCTCAACA
This sequence comes from Pyrinomonadaceae bacterium, assembly GCA_036567125.1. Taxonomy (GTDB): domain Bacteria; phylum Acidobacteriota; class Blastocatellia; order Pyrinomonadales; family Pyrinomonadaceae; genus JAIVGV01. The sequence goes on from DATCVD010000135.1 coordinate 1,002, forward strand.
CCGAGCGCAAGTACCTGCCGGGCGCGCCGCCCGCGGCCTTCGCCCACGTCGGCAACGGCACGAACGTCGTCTACGTCGATCCCGAAAACGACCTCGTCGTCGTCGCCCGCTGGATCGACAACGGCGCGGTTGACGGACTCGTCAAGCGCGTGCTTGCTTCGCTCGAAACAACCGCGGCCCGGTGAAGCGCGCCGCGAAACACCTCCTCCGCGTCCGCCAACTTTTCGCTTGCCTTCCGACGCGAAAGTTGTAGAATGCCGCGCGTCCGTCGGGGTTCGGCCGCGCCGCCACCTTCTGCCTCACGAGTTACGCAAGGGTACAGAGCGCGGCGCGATTCGTTAACACTCACGTCAGCACACAACTTCACTTTCGCCGCCGCCCCGCGCGGCGTCGCGCCTCTTGCCTCACGCGGCCGGGCGGTTCGCAAGGCCGAGAAACCGGAGACGTACGGTGGCCCCTCACGCCCCGAAGTATTCCACTTCCATCTTCGCACTCGCCGTCACCTGTCTCGCCGTCTGCCTCGCCCCGCAAACCGCGAGCCTGCAAACGGCCGCCGTGCGCCGGATCGCCGTCACGCCCGAACACGCGACGAGTCTGAACCCGATGATTAGCGGCGACGGCCGCCGCGTCGTCTTCGAGACGACGGCCGACCTCGCGGGCCGAGACGCGTCCCCGCAGTTCCGCGCCCTCGCCGCCGACGTTTCCACCGACCCGCCCACCTATTCGGCCGTGGCCGCCTCGCGCGCCCCCGCCCCGGCCGTCTCGCGGGACGGCACGCGCGTCGCCTTCTCCAGCGCCGACGATCCGGCTGGCGCGAACGCGGATCGCAACCCCGAGATTTTTCTCTCCTCCGGCGGCACGCTCCGCCAACTCACCGACACCGCGCCGCGCGACGCGAGCACGCGCCCGCGCGACGGCAGCTTCCGGCCCTCGATCTCCGACGACGGACGCCTCGTCGCCTTCACCTCCAACCGCGACCTCGCCGGCGCGAACGCCGACGGCAACGACGAAATCTTCCTCCTCGATTCGCACACGGACTCTTTCAAACAGCTCACCGACACCGTCGCGCCGACGCGCCACTCGGACGCGAAGCTCAGCGGCGACGGCTCGCGCGTTGCGTTCGTCCGCGAGAGCTTCGCGCATACACGGCCCGAAGACCCGGAACCCGGCCGCGCCCTCGTCATCCACGAACGCGCCACCGGCCGCACCCGCGCGGTCGCGGAGAACGCCGCGCGG
>DATCVD010000136.1:0-2225 GCA_036567125.1 Pyrinomonadaceae bacterium
GCCGCTGGGCGCTCGCCGCGGCGGCGGCCGACCTGCGCGGCACGGGCTACCCCGACCTGTTCGTCGCCAACGACTACGGCGTCTCCGAGTTGTTCTTCAACGACGGCGGCCGACGGTTCCGCGACGCGGGCGAGGCTACCGGCGTCGGCTTCGCGCCCAAGAGCGGCATGAACGCGTCGCTCGGCGACATCCTCAACACCGGCCGCTTCAGCGTGTACGTCTCGAACATCTCCGAGGAGGGCGTGCTGATTCAGGGCAACAACCTCTGGGTTCCGCGCGACGGGACTTCCGGCGACGCGCTCAAGTACGACAACCTCGCGCGCGACATGGGCGTGGAACTCGGCGGGTGGAGCTTCGGCGCGCAGTTCGCCGACCTCAACAACGACGGCACGCTCGATCTCTACCTGACGAACGGCTACGTCTCGCTGGAGCGCGGGGCCGACTACTGGTACGACTTCTCGAAGATCGCGGGCGGCAACTCCGCGATCATCAGCGACGCGGCCAACTGGCCGCCGATGAACAACCGCAGCCTGTCCGGCTTCCAGCAGAAGCGCGTCTGGGTGAACGACGGCGCGGGCCGCTTCACCGACGTGGCGCAGGCGGTCGGCGTGCGCGACCAATTCGACGGCCGCGCCGTCGCCGTCGCAGACCTTTGGAACCGCGGCGTGCTGGACGTGCTCGTCGCCAACCAGCGCGGGCCGCTGCTGATCTACCGGAACACGGCCGCGCCCGAGAACAGTTGGATCGCGTTCGAGCTTGAAGGCGCTGCTTCCAACAGGAGCGCGGTCGGCGCGCAGGTGCGCGTCTACTGGTCGGGGCGCGAGCAGTTGCAGGAGGTCGCGGGCGGCAGCGGCTTCTGCGCGCAGAACCAGCGCCGCCTCCACTTCGGCCTAGGGCGCGGCGCGCGCGCCGACCGCGTCCAGATTCGCTGGCCCTCCGGCCGCGTGCAGACCATCGACGCGCCGGAAGTGGGCAAAGTTCATCGCGTGAAAGAGGCTGTCAGCTCTTAGCTTTCAGCTATTAGCCGGAAGAAGAAGAACGGCCGCCGGCTTTCGCTTCGACTTCGATTCTCGTTCCCGGTTTCGGCTTTGCTAACAGCTAACAGCTAACAGCTAACGGCTAACACCCATGAGCGCAACGACCGTTTCGACGCCCGCAGTCGCGGCCCCGCCGGGCGAGGCGGGGAAGCAGCCGAAGCTGTTCGGCATCGACAGCCGCTTCGTCGCGCCCATCTTCATCACGTTCATCCTGCTCGTCGGCCAGCTCACCTACGGCATCCTCGAATCCTACGCGATGACGGTGCTCGCCATCGCGACGGCCATCGCGGTCGAGCTGATCTTGGGCCGGCTGTTCGCCGGCCGCTGGCCGCATCTGGCGAGCGCGTACATCTCCGGCATCAGCGTCGGCATCCTGACGCGCAGCCCTTACGCGTGGCCGTTCGCCCTGACGAGCGCGATCTCGATCACGTCGAAGTACGTCGTCCGCGTCGGCGACCGACACCTCTGGAACCCGTCGAACTTCGCCATCTGCGTGATGCTGCTCGTCGCGCCGTGGGCCTACTCGACGCTCTCCGTGCAGTGGGGCAACAACCTGTGGCCGGTCTTCATCATCTGGGCGCTCGGCCTCGTCATCACGTACCACGTCCGCCGCGTCCACATCACGCTGGTTTACGTCGCCTCGTTCTTCGCCTTCGCCGCGCTGCGCAGCCTCCTGACGGGCCACACGTTCGCCGCCGAGGTCGCGCCGATCACGGGGCCGATGTACCAGCTCTTCATCTTCTTCATGATCACCGATCCGAAGACGACGGTGCGCTCGTCGCGGCGCGCGCAGATGCTCGTCGCGTTCCTCGTCGCGGCGGCCGAGTGCGCGCTGCGCCTCGCGGAGAACGTCCACGCGCCCTACTACGCGCTCTTCATCGTCGGCCCGGCGGCGAACCTCGCGGAGATACTCTTCCAGTCGCGCCGCGCGAAGGCGGCAGCGGCCGGGGCGGCGGGCGCGTCGTCCTGAGCGAGCGTCGGCGGTCTTGGCGCGAAGGCGCGGCTTCGATTCGTAGAACAAGCGGGGAAAAACCAACGACATGCGTAACCCCCTGATCGCCCTCGCGGGCGTCGCCCTCTCAGCGGCGATCCTCGCCGGCTGCAAGCAAGACCCGACGACGAAAACTTCCGTCGCGCCGCAAGGCCCGGCCGGCGCGAACGCCCCGGCGCAGGCCGGCGCGACGCCCA
>DATCVD010000137.1:0-3555 GCA_036567125.1 Pyrinomonadaceae bacterium
CATCCCGCCGCTCCCGTCGCCGCTGCCGGCCGCGCCCGTCGGCCACAGCCCCGAGGCGCGCCGCATCAACGCGGACATCCACGGCAACGGCCGCCTCGTCGGCCTGATCACCGACCGCGACATCGCCGTGCGCGCCGTCGCCGAGGGGCGCGACACGCGCACCGTCCGCGCCGAGGAGATCATGACGGCCGACGTGCACACCGCGCAGCCGAACGACCGCGTCATCGACGCGATCCGCAAGATGGGCGACAAGCAGGTGCGCCGCATCCCCATCGTCGACCGCGAGGGCACGCTGCGCGGCATCATCTCGATGGCCGACGTGGCGCTGGAGACCGACGACGACCGCGAACTCGCCGAGGCCCTCGAAGAAATCTCCAGCGGCTCGTCCTTCTGGAGCAAGATATTCGGATAGCCGTTAGCTGTTAGCTGTTAGCTGTTAGCCGGAAGGAAGGCAGCTACCCGCTAAAGCTGTCGGCTTTCGCAACGGGCTTCGGCTCTTGGTTTTGCTAACTGCTAATCGCTGACGGCTGACAGCTTCCCATGGCACACTCAATCGAACAGTACTTCCGGCAGTTGCCGATGGGCGGCGCGCAGCGGCCGTCGGAGCGCCACTGGACTCCGGCGGCCGACGTTTACCGGACGCGCGACGGGTGGCTCGTCAAGCTCGATCTGGCCGGCGTCAGCCCGGACGAGATCGAGATCGCGGTGGCGGGCCGCGTGCTCTCCGTCGCCGGCATCCGCCGCGACGCGCATTGCAGCGAGACCGTCTCGTACCACCAGATCGAGATCACCTACAGCCGCTTCGAGAAGACGCTGCGCTTCCCCTGCGAGATTGAGGGCGCGCGCGTCGAGCGCGCCTACCGCGACGGCCTGCTCATCATCCGCCTGCGCGGCGAGGCGGAGTGCGAGGAGAGCGGCCAGCCGCCGGCAGCCGGCGGTCAGCAAGGTTCGGCCGGCGAAGCCGAAGGCTGATCACCCGCGCGTCGGCGGCGGCGGAATGTTGGCGAAGAGGTTTTGTTTGAAGTTGACCGACCGAAGCTGAAGTTGACGGTTGACGGCCCCGGCCAACAGCCAACAGCTAACAGCTAGCAGCTTTTTTTTATGTCTCAGAATCCGACGAACGACAAAGGCGCGGGGCCGGGCCGGCAGGGCGCGGCGGGGCCGGCGGAGCATTTCGAGATCGACGTGCTGCCGCTCTTGAACACGACGCTCTTTCCGGGGACGGTCATCCCGCTCGCCGCCGGCCGGCCGCGCTCCATCGCCGCGGTCGAGGCCGCGCTCGCGCACCCGGAAAAGCTCTTGGCGTGCGTGACGGTCAGGCCCGAACGCGGCACGGAGCAGGAGGCCGAACCCGAAGACCTCTACCGCGTCGGCACGCTCGTCATGATCAAGCGGATGTTCCGCGGCGACGACGCCTTGCAGATCATCGTGCAGGGCACGGAGCGCGTCCGCGTGCTCGACTGGTTGCAGAGCGCGCCGCACCTGCGCGCCCGCGTCCAGATCCTCCCGCCGCTCGTCACCAAGGATCAGGAGGAGGTCGAGGCGTTGCAGCGCAACGTCCGCACGCTGGTCGAGCGCGCGCTGGCGATGATGCCGCAGGTGCCGCCCGAAATCCGCGCGGCGATCCTAGGCGCGAACGACCCCGTGCAGGTCGCCTACTTCCTCGCCTCCGTCCTCAGCCTCGGCGTCGAGCAGGAGCAGCAGATGCTCGAAGCCGAGACCGTGGACGAGCTGCTCCGGCTCGCGCACGCGCGCCTCGCCCGCGAGGTCGAGATACTGCAAATCCGCTCGCGCATCGCCACCGAGGCGCAGAGCGAGATGGACAAGGCGCAGCGCGACTACATCCTGCGCCAGCAGCTCAAGGCCATCCAGAAGGAACTCGGCGAGGACGAGGCGGGCGAGGCGGCCGACGCCGAGGCGATGCGCCAGCGACTCGCCGAGGCCGCCCTGCCCGACGACGTGCGCAAGGAAGCCGAGCGCGAGCTGCGCCGGATGGAGCGGCTGCCCGCGGCCGCGCCCGACTACCACGTCATCCGCACCTACCTCGAATACATCCTCGAACTCCCGTGGCACAAGTCGTCGGAGGATAAGCTCGATCTCGACGAGGCCCGCCGCATCCTCGACGAGGATCACTACGGGCTGGAGGACATCAAGGAGCGCATCCTCGAATTCCTCGCCGTCGTCAAACTCCGCCCCGACTCGAAGAGCCCGATCCTGCTCTTCGTCGGCCCGCCCGGCGTCGGCAAGACCTCGCTCGGCCGCTCGATCGCGCGCGCGATGGGCCGGCAGTTCGAGCGTTTCAGCTTGGGCGGGATGCGCGACGAGGCGGAGCTGCGCGGCCACCGCCGCACCTACATCGGCGCGATGCCGGGCCGCGTCATCCAAAGCTTGCGCCGCGCCGGGGTGAACAACCCCGTCATGATGCTCGACGAGATCGACAAGCTGGGCAACGACTACCGGGGCGACCCGGCCTCGGCCCTCTTGGAAATCCTCGACCCGCAGCAGAACTCGACGTTCCGCGATCACTACATCGATCTGCCCTTCGACCTGTCGCGCGTTTTCTTCATCGGGACGGCGAACTCGCTCGGGCCGATCCCCGCGCCGCTGCGCGACCGCATGGAGATCATCGCGCTCTCCGGCTACAGCTATCAGGAGAAGCTGCACATCGCGCGCCAGTACCTCGTGCCGCGCCAGACCGTGGACAACGGCTTGCGGCCCGGCCAGTTCACCGTCACGGACGAGGCCGTCATGCTCATCGCCGAACGCTACACGCGCGAGGCCGGCGTGCGACAGCTCGAACGCGCCATCGGCTCGGTCGCGCGCAAGGCCGCGCTGCGGGTGGCGAGGGGCGAGACGCCCGACGTGCACATCGACGAGGCGGACGTGCGCGAGATGCTGGGGCCGCCGCGCTTCTACCCCGAACAGGCGCGCAAGGACTTGCCGGCCGGGGTCGCCACCGGCATGGCGTGGACGGAGCAGGGCGGGCAGATACTGTTCATCGAGGCGACGCTGCTGCCGGGCGGCTCGGGGCTGACCCTGACGGGCCAGCTCGGCGAGGTGATGCAGGAGTCGGCGCGGGCGGCGCGCTCCTACCTGTGGTCGCACGCCGCCGAGTTCGGCATCGACCCGGACATGTTCAAAAGTTACGGCGTCCACCTGCACGTGCCGGCCGGGGCGATCCCGAAGGACGGCCCGTCGGCCGGCGTGGCGATGACCTCGGCGCTCGCGTCGCTGTTCACGGGCCGGAGGGTCAACTACAACACGGCGATGACGGGCGAGATCACCCTGTCGGGTCAGGTCTTCCCCGTCGGCGGGATCAAGGAGAAGGTCTTGGCGGCGCACCGCGCGGGCGTCAGGCGCGTGATACTTCCGGCGCGCAACGAGGGCGACCTCGAAGACATCCCGAAAGAGGTGCGCGACGAGTTGGAGATCGTGCTCGTCTCGCGCATCGGCGAGGCCGTCGATGCCGCGCTCGACCGCGTCGTCGCCAACCCGCCGCCGCCCGCCACCGCGACCGACGCCGTGGCGTCGCAGCAACAGACGGACGGCCAGCCC
>DATCVD010000138.1:0-6547 GCA_036567125.1 Pyrinomonadaceae bacterium
CGCGGCGCGCCGCCCTCGGCCCCGCGCCCCGCCTGATCGTGTTCCGCTCGAAGAACGAGAGGGTGACGGGCTTGCCGTCAACCGTCACCTCGAAATCTTCCTGCCTGAGATCGCCGACGAACCGCCCGCTCTTGTCGAACACGGCGACGCCCGTCTGGATCAGCGCCGTGTCTACTTTGATGACCTCGTCTTCCGCGTCCTGCGGCGGCGTGTCGGGCGCGGGAGTTTGCGCCGGCACTTGCGCGAGGGCGGCCGCGGCGCAGGCGCACAGCAGCGCCGCGAGGAGGAGCGACTTGAACGGCGAGGTTAAAATTGACATGGCAAATCGAACCGCCTGTTGCTTCCGAATCTCGGCGCGCGCGGCGCGGCCTCACTTCTTCCACTTCTTCTTCAACGCCTTGACGGCGTCGCGGAACTTGGGATCGTCTTTGAACTTGGCGAACGCCACGTCGGTCAGCGGATCGGGCACCGAGAGGCGGAAAAACTCGGCCGGCTTCGGCGCAAGCTCGTAGGTTTTTTCCAGCGACGCGACGGCCCCGTCCACGTCGCCGAAGAAGCCGTGCAGGCGCGCGAGGCCGAGGTGGAAGTAGGGGTTGGCCGGCTCCTCGCCCGCGCCGTACTCCAAGACCTCGCGCGCGCGCGCCGGGTCGTCGGCCGCGCCGAGCGCGTTCGCCAGAGTCATCACCAGTTGACGCCAAGTCGGCCGGGCGAGTTGCCGCCGCTCGCGTTCGAGTTCGAGCGCCCGGCCGAGTGCCGCGACCGCCGCGTCGTGCTCCTTCTGCTGGTAGAGCGTGCGGCCGAGGTGGAAGTAGTCGAAGCTCGTCGCGGGCCGCGACGCGTCGATGACGCGGGCGGCGTCGAGCAGCGAGCGGAGCAGTTGAGCGTCCGCCTCGTCGTCCCTGCCCCCCGGAAGCTCGCGCCTGATCCAGACCCACACGCCGGCCTGCACGTGGAAGGCTTCGAGCACGGGGAAATTGGACGACGGGCCGTAAGAGTTGCGGACGGGGATCGGCGAGAAGCCGGTGAAGGTGAGGGACATCCAATTGTCGAACCGCGGCCCCTTGACCGTGTAGCTGAGCAGCGCCGCCTCCTTGTGCGCGCCCCGCCTGACGCTGTCCTTGCTCACGCTTTCGTGCCTGAGCAGGCTCTCGACGGCCGCCTCGCGGAGTGCTTGGGCGGAGGCGTCCGGGCGCGCCTCCTCCACCCGCACTACGAACGGGGTGGGCGTCTTGCGCCGCCCCTTCTCCGGCATGAAGGTGACGCGCACGAGCCGCGCCCGGCTCCACTTGTTCGGCCCCGCAATCGGCTCGCCGGGCAGATCGGCGTAGTTAACTTTGAACCCCCGCAGATCGATTTCGAGCGCGCGCTGGTGGCCGGGCAGGAGCAGGCGGTACACGTCGTGCCCCTGCTGCTCCTCCTGCGCGGCCGCGCGGGCGGCGCAGAGCGCGAGCAGGCCGGCGAGGGCGGCGAGGGCGAACGCCCTGATGATCAGATTTCTCATCGGCGGTTAGTACAGGTTCCCCTCGCGCTTGCGGCCGGTGTAATCGACGTAGACCACTTTCAGCTCGGTGTAGAAGTCGAGCGCGGTCGAGCCTTGCTCGCGCTCGCCGATGCCGGTGGCCTTGACGCCGCCGAAGGGGACGTGGGCCTCGCCGCCGGTCGTCGGCGAGTTGACGTGCGTCATGCCGGTCTCGATCTCGTCGATGAAGCGGAAGATGCGCGCCGCGTCGTTCGAGAAGATCGAGGACGACAGCCCGTACTCCGAGTCGTTCGCCACGCGCATCGCCTCGTCGAAATCCTGCACGCGCATGACCGAGAGGACGGGGCCGAAAATCTCCTCGCGCGCGATCCGCATTTCGGGCGTCACGCCGACGAAGACGGTCGGCTGGATGAAAAAACCTTTCCGCAGGCCCGGCCCCTCGGCCACGCCGCCGCCCGCGACCAAGCTCGCGCCGTCCTCGCGCCCCGCGTCGATGTACGAGAGCACGCTCTTGAACTGGCCGCCGTCAACCACGGGGCCGACCTCGGTCGCCGGGTCGCTCCCGTCGCCAATCTTCAAGCTTTCGGCGCGCGCGATCAGGCGCTCGATGAAGTTGTCGGCGACGCGGTCGACGACAATCGCGCGGCTCGTCGCCGTGCAGCGCTGCCCCGTCGAGCCGAACGCGCCCTGCACGGTCGATTCGACGGCGAGGTTCATGTCCGCGTCTTCGAGCACGACGACCGGGTTCTTGCCGCCCATCTCGCACTGCACCTTCGCGCCGCGCCGCGCGCACGTTTCGTAGAGCTTCACGCCGACCTGATTCGACCCCGTGAAGGAGACGGCGCGCACGGCCGGGTGGTTCGTGATCTCGTCGCCCGCTTCCGACCCGGAGCCGAGCACGAGGTTGAAGACGCCCTTCGGCACGCCGGCTTCGACGAGAAGCTCCGTCAGGCGCACGGCCGTCGCGGGCGTGATGGTCGCGGGCTTGAAGACGACCGAGTTGCCGGCGACGAGCGCGGGCGCGATCTTCCAGACCGGGATGGCGACGGGGAAGTTCCACGGCGTCACGCAGGCGACGACGCCGTGCGGCTGGCGGACGGTGTAGGCGAAGTTCGCGGGCAGCTCCGACTGGATCGTCTCGCCGTTCATGCGGCGCGACTCGCCCGCGCAGAACTCGGCCACGTTGATCGAGCGTTGCAGCTCGCCGCGCGACTCGGCCAGAGTCTTGCCCTCCTCGCGCGTCAGGAGGGCGGCGAGGCTCTCTTTGTCGTCTTCGAGCAGGCGCGCGAAGCGGGCGATGATTTTGCCGCGCGTGGGTGCGGGCGTGGCGCGCCAGCCGCGGAAGGCTTCGGCCGCCGCCTCGACGGCGCGGCGCGCTTCCTCGCGGGTGGAGAGCTTGACCGTGCCGAGGACGTCGGACGTGTCGGCGGGGTTGACGTTCTGCGCGGCGGCTTGCGAGGTGGACTCCTGCCACTGGCCGCCGATGTAGTTGCGATAGACCTTCATCTGTGTGCGTCGGATGCGCCGCGCGCCGTCGCGGGTTGCGCGGCGGCGGGCGCGGCGAAGAGGGCGGAGCAAGTTGTCGAGAACAGGGGCGTTTCGCTAAGCTACGGTCGGCTTTCGTCGCGCGCGGGGCGCGGGCGCGGCGGCTGCGGAAGTTGCCCCGATCTTATACATCACGCCGCGAGGCCGTGCCAACTGAAAAACTGTCGAAACCCTTGAGCGAAAACTTCCAGAACCTGCGCGAGCTGCTCGAAGCCCGCGCCGCGCGCGCGCCCGAAAAGACTTTCCTCATCTCCGAGGCCGACGGGCGGCGCTGGACTTACCGCGAGTTCGACCGCGCGGTGAATCGCGCGGCCAACCTGCTCGCCGCGCGCGGCGCCGGCCGCGGCGACGTGGTCAGCCTCCTGCTGCCGAACGGCCCGGAGTACGTCATCGGCTACTTCGCCTGCTTCAAGCTCGGCGCGCTGGCCGGCCCCGTGAACTCGCTCCTCAAGCCGGAAGAGATCGCCTACGTCGTCGGCAACTCCGAGGCGCGCACGCTGCTCTACGGCGCGGAGTTCGCGGGGGCCGTCGCGGCGGCGCGCGCGGAGCTGCCGCTGCTCGAAAACCTGATCGAGTTCGGCGACGAATCGATCACGCGCGAGTTCGCTGACGAGCCTGACGAGTCGTGGCGCGACCGCGCGCTCGCGCGCGACGACGAGTCGATCATCATCTACACCTCCGGCACGACGGGGCGGCCCAAAGGCTGCCTGCTCACGCACGCGAACCTGCTGGCGAACGCGCGCCAGATCAGCACTTGGCTCGGCTTCACCGAGCGCGACCGGCTGCTCACCGTGATGCCGCTCTTCCACATGAACGCCGTCGCCGTCACGACCGCGAGCGCGCTCCACGCCGGCGGCTCGACCGTCGTCGCGCCGCGCTTCTCGGCGTCGCGCTTCTGGCAGACCGTCTCCGACCACGGCGTCACCTCCTTCGGCTCCGTCGCCACGATGCTCTCGATGCTGCTGGCGAAGTACCCCGACGGCGTGCCCGCCGACTTAAAGATCAATCAACTGCGCTTCGCCATGTGCGGCAGCGCGCCCGTGCCGGCGGAGGTCATGCGCCGCTTCGAGGAGGCGTTCGGCTGCCCCGTCGTCGAGGGCTACGGACTCTCCGAGTCCACCTGCCGCTCGACCTTCAACCCGCCCGACGCGCGCCGCCGCCCCGGCTCCTGCGGCCTCCCCATCGGCAACGAGATGAAGGTCTTCGACGAAGACGATAACGAGGTGCCCGACGGCGAGCGCGGCGAGATCGTCTTGCGCGGCGAGAACGTCTTCAAAGGCTACTTCAAGAATGACGAGGCCACGCGCCGCGCCTTCCGTTCGGGCTGGTTCCACACCGGCGACGTAGGCTTCCGCGACGCGGACGGCTTCTTCCACATCGTCGACCGCAAGTCGGACATGATCATCCGCGGCGGCGAGAACATCTACCCGCGCGAGATCGACGAAGTCCTCTACCAGCACCCGGCCGTCGCCGCGGCCGCCGCCGTCGGCGTCCCGGACGAACTCTACGGCGAGGAGGTCGCCGCCTTCGTCACGCTCAAAGAGGGCCGCGCCGCGACGGCCGAAGAGCTAATCGCACACTGCCGCGCGCGCCTCGCCGACTTCAAATGCCCCAAGACCGTCTGCTTCCTCCCCGAGCTGCCGAAAGGCCCGACCGGAAAAGTACTCAAGCGCGAGCTTGCAAAATTCTTCGCGATGGGCGGGGGGGGCGCGGTGAGCCGGCGCGGCCCGTGATTTCGCGCGGCGGGGCGGGTGAGATTACGCGCGGCGCACCATTTTGGCCGGTAAATCCCGCAAAAATTAAAACGGCGCGTCCGTTGCCGGATTCGTCCGGCGCGGGCAGGCAGTGAACCGGTTGACCGTAATTTTTCGCGTTCACCGGCGTGCGGCGCGTGCGCCGGCGCGGCGAAATCGGAAGGCCGCCCCTTTCAGGTCTTTTATGTACGCGCACGAATTGACAGCTCTGGATAATTCGAATAGAGTCCGCCATGCTTGATTAGGAATGCTTGAGCACTGTCGCCGCCCGCTTGGCCGCTGTGGAGGCAGACAGCCCGTCGGAATACGGCACTAGCCGCGAAGGTGGTTTTTCCGTTCTACCCTTCCGTTCCGCAAATCTCGCTCGGTTAAATCCCAAGCTCTGAGCCGCGCGGGTTCCGCCCCGTGCGCACACAAGTTTTGTGAAGCGTCGCCGCGACGCGCCGCCCGTGCGGGCGCGACGCGCGGCCGAAGGATCATCGGGTCGTCAGGGGTGAACACTTCTGATCACCAGCCACGCGCCGCGACTCGGTTCGCGGCCCTTGTCCTACTAGGAGAATAACGAGAGTGAAAAAGTTCAGCCTGTTTTTGTTCGCATTCATCGCCGCCACATCGCTCGTCTTCGGCACGGTCGGCTCGGCCGCCGACTGCGAGACCGTCGTCGTCGTCGGTTCGGACATCATCGAGCAGCCGGAGAACACGCCGCCGACGGGCGACTGGGTGCTCTTCAAGCGCGCCGCGGGCGACGGAGACGTCCGCACGGGGCCGGCCACGCCGCCCGCCGGCATCGGCAGCTACCAACTTGTGACGCCGACCGGGGCCGACAAGGCCACCCTCTTCAACTTCGAGCACGTCGGCACCCCGCTCGCGGACGTTGACACCATCGGCTACTCGACCTTCCGCAGCGCCGGCTCGGCGCAGCAGGTGGCCGCGCTCAACCTTCAGGTTGACGTGAACGGCGACGCCCCCGGCGGCTTCACCACGCTCGTCTTCGAGCCGGTTTACAACACCGGTCAGGGCACCGTGCAGGACAACGTCTGGCAGACGTGGGACGCCTACAGCGGCGGCAACGCGATCTGGTGGTCGTCGAACCCGATCCCGGGCGCGCCGAACCGCGACACGTTCGTCACGTGGAACACCATCGTCGCGGCCAACCCGGACGCCGTTATCGTCGGCGGCGTCGGCATCAATCAGGGCAGTGGTAACCCCGGCCTCATCACGGCCGTCGATAAATTCCAGTTCGGCTACGGCGACGACTGCTTCACCTACGACTTCGAGCCGTTCCGCGTCGCCACGACGAAGGACGCCTGCAAGGCCGGCGGCTGGCAGCAGGTCAAGCGCGCCGACGGCACGGCCTTCAAGAATCAGGGCGACTGCGTCTCCTACGTCAACAACGGCAAGTAACTGAAGTAACTTTCGGCGGCGCGCGCGTCGCACGCGGACAGGGAAGCCCACCGACAACGGCGACGCTTGAGGCGTCGCCGCCACGCGCCGGAGGCGGAAGCCTGACCCCCACGGGCTTCCGCCTCCGGCGCGTTTTGCGTCACGCCGTTCGCGCCTCCCGGTCGCGGCTAGTGACCCGCGGCCGCGCCGTGCTGTAGAATTCGCGCCGCCGAAGAACAAGCTTCAAGGACAATACTTTCAGGGGGATGATTCGATGAGGAAGGGACTCGCCGCCGCCTTAACACTCTCTTTCGCGGCCACCTTATTCACGGCGGCCGGGCCGCGCGCGGGCGCGTCGGACGCGCCCACGGCCGACGCGGCCCGC
>DATCVD010000139.1:0-2603 GCA_036567125.1 Pyrinomonadaceae bacterium
CGCGCGTGCTCGACGACGCGGCGCTCGACGAGATCGCCGGGCTGCCCGGCGTCGCGGCCGTCGAGCCGAACATCAGCCTCGTCGCCTACGTGCGGGCGAACAACCGCGTGCTGACGCGCTCCGTCGGCGGCGCATCCGTCCCCGCCGTCTCGACGCGCTTCAAGACCTTCGCCGCCGGCCGCATGATCGGGAGTCCCGACGCGGACGAGGCCGTCGTCGACGACACTTTCCTGCGCGCCTTCGGCTTCGAGAAGCCGGAGGACGCCGTCGGCCAGACGCTCGAAGTGCTGACGGACGAGCGCGCCGAGACGAAAGAGGGCGGCGGGGGCGAGGAGGGCGACGAGGCGAGCGGCGCGGGGCAGCAGGGCGACGGGCCGCTGAGCTTCTTCGGCCTGCCGCTCGAAGACGAGGCGGACGAAGCAGTCGATCAGTCGAACCTGTCGGCGCGCGCCTTCAAGGTCGTCGGCGTGTTGAAGTCGGAGATCGAGGGCGGCTCGCAGGACTCGCGCCGCTTCCGCGGCTTCATGCCGATAGCCGGCATCTACGTCCCGCTCGCGCAGGCGAGGGAACTCTCGCGCGCGCAGAAGGGCGGCGTCAGCCGCGTCGCTCTGGAGCTGGCGCGCGCGAGCGGCGTGCTCAAGGAGGGCGAAACGGAAGGCTACCCGATGGCCGTGGTGCGCGTCAGCGACCCGGACGTGCTGACCGACGTGCAGAAGCGACTGACCGAGCGCAACTTCAGCGCCTTCTCCATCGTCGATCAGCTCAAAGAGATTCGCACGATCTTCCTGATCCTAAACTCCGCGCTCGGACTCCTCGGCGGCATCTCCCTGCTCGTCGCCAGTTTCGGCATCGCCAACACGATGATCATGTCGATCCTCGAACGCACGCGCGAGATCGGCATCATGAAGGCCATCGGCGCTGAAGACCGTGAGATCAAGACGATCTTCTTCGCCGAGGCGGCGCTCATCGGCTTGGCCGGCGGGGTGGCTGGCACGCTCGCCGCGTGGGCCATCGCGGCCGTCGCCGACCGGCTCGCCTACCAATTCCTACTCAAGCCGCGCGACGTGGCCTACGTCAGCTTCTTCGCGCTCCCGCCGTGGCTCTGGGCGGGCGCGATCCTCTTCGCCGTCCTCGTCGCCATCGTCGCGGCCCTCTACCCGGCCGCCCGCGCCGCCCGCATCGACCCGGTCAAGGCGCTCAGGCACGATTAGCTGTTAGCTGTTAGCTGTTAGCTTTCAGAAAGCGACGAAGGCGGGGGGCGGTCTCAACCGGACTGCCTCCCGCCTTTTGTTTTGCTAACAGCTAACCGCTAACAGCTTCTTTTACGAAAGCGACGCGCGGCAGAAGCCGCACTGCCGGTATTCCTCTTTGATAAGGAGGCCGATGAAGAAGAGGGGGAAGCAGACGATGAGCATCGCGGCGAAGACGATCCAGCCGCCCGTCGAGATGCGGCGCGCGACGATGGGCGGCGCGTCCGTCCCGCAGTAGGGGCAGCGGAAGTGCGTCGCCGACAGTTGCGGCATCGGCTGCGGCGCGTTCGGCGGCTGCGACTGATGCTGCGGCAGCGCGCCCGACTGCCAGCTGTGCGGCGGGACGTAGGAGGAAGACGGCGGCGCGGGGGTGGCGTAGCCCGCGGCAGCGCGCTGGAGCTGCGTGCCGCAGTAGCGGCAGACGCGCGCGATCTCGGCGTTGGCCTGACCGCAGTTCTGGCAGGTGATGTTGGGCATGTGAGCTTCGCGGCGCGCGTCGGGCGGCTTGACGCGCGCGGGCTTTGACAGTTTGCTTCCGTCCGTCCGTGTCGTGCGCGCCGCGCTACCGGCCGGCGCAGCGCGGCGGCAGCGGCACCGAGAAGGATTCCATGATCCGCTCCGCCATCTCCAGCCCGGCGATGGCGTACTCGACTTCGTTCGTTAAGCGCGGGTAGCAGCCCGGCAGGCCGAGGCCGCCGAGCGGGCCGCGGGCGCGCCGCATGTGGATCGTGCCGTGCGACAGCCGCTTCGCCGTCCCGGTCTCGAAGACGCTGTACTCGACGAGCATCTCCTCCGGCGGCAGTCGCCGCGCCGGCTGCCCCATCCCGAAGGAGCGCAGCTCGAACCAGACGACGTGCCGGCCGCCCGACTCCTTCGCCCGCCGCATCGCCTCGCCGCGACTCCCGCGCGCCGAGTCGCCGCTCACCTCGATGGCGCGCGACTCGCGCAGCCGCGCGACGGCGACCGCCTGCACGGCGTAGCTCTGGTTGCTCTGCTGGACGAAGTAGTTCGTGTCTTCGGAGACGACGACGAGCGGAATCTTCGCCTCGACTTTTTCTTCCTTCGGCACCGGCGTCGGTTCCGGCGTCGGCGTCGGGACGGGCGCGAGCGGCGGCTGCTTCTGCTGCCGCCGGCCCGACTGCGCGAAGGTCGCGGCGCACGCGGCGAGCGAGACGCAGGCGAGCAGCGCCGCGACGAAGTGGGCGCGTGACCGCGCGCGCGTGGCGAGTGGGGAAAAATTCATCTTGTGGGTTCCGTCCTCCGGCCCGCTCCCGTCGGAAGTTACGCGCGCCCGCCGAGCGGCTTGCCGCAGCGGTTGCAGAAGCGCGCCGACGGGTCGCGCTGCTTCGCGCC
>DATCVD010000140.1:0-2200 GCA_036567125.1 Pyrinomonadaceae bacterium
GGCCGCCGCGCCGACCGTCACCGGCGAGCCGCGCGTGCCGCAGTCGTTCATCGACGACCTCGACACCTACGAGTTCGCCGAGATGGAGACGCCGACGTTCCTCTACCTTGAGGGCACGGCCGCGTCCCTGTTCAAGCGCGCGGGCGAGCTGGCGTCGGGCCTGAGCACGCCGCAGGTGAAGGTCTCGAACGGCTACAGCATCAAGACGAACCCGGACGACCGCCTGATCACACTCGCGCGCGAGAACGGCTTCTTGGCCGAGGGCATCAGCCTGCTCGAAATCCAGAAGGCGATCAAGCTGGGCTTCCGCGCGGAGCAGGCGATCCTGAACGGCCCCGGCAAGTGGTGGCCCGAAGGCCTGATGCCGCGCGAGCGGATGCACGCCGTCTTCTCCGACTCGCTCGCAGACCTGCGCCGCACGGTCGCCGCCGCGGGGAAGAAAGAGATCAAGTCGAACATCTTCGGCGTGCGGCTGCGCACGCCGACCGTCGGCTCGCGCTTCGGCATCCCCGTCGACACGCCCGACGCGCTCAAGGCGCTCGTCGAGGCGGTCGAGACCCTGCCGAAAGAGTCGGCCTTCGGCGTCCACTTCCACATGGCGAGCAGCAACGTGGGCGTGCGCCACTGGTGGCACCTCTACGAGTCGATGCTCCGCTGGTGCGCGTCCGTCGAGAGGCTGTCGGGCCGGCGGATCGAGTTGCTCGACCTCGGCGGCGGCTGGTTCCCCGACGACTGGCACACGGGGTCGGCCGACGAGTTCGCCGCGGCGGTCGCGCGCGCGAAGGCCGTACTGCCGAACGTGCGCGAGATCGTCTCGGAGCCGGGCAAGGCGCTCGCGCAGCCGTCGATGGCCGTGGCGATGCGCCTGCTTGAGTTCGACGACACGGGGGACGAGATCGCCGAGGCGGTCGTGGACGGATCGATCGCGGAGCTCCCGATGCACTTCTTCCAGCCGCACCGCATCCTGCACCGCGACTCGCAGACCGGGCGCTGGCGGCCGCTCCGGCGCGGCAAGACGGCGCTCCTCGGCCGCCTCTGCATGGAGCACGACATCGTCGCGCGCGGCGTCGAGCTGCCCGGCGACGCGCGCCCCGGCGACCTGCTCGTCTTCTGCGACGCGGGCGCTTACGACCGCAGCATGTCTTACGTATTCGGGAGGGGATGAACTGAGATGATGGAGATGAACGGACTGAAGACGACGGGCGGGCCTTGCGGCGTCGCCGCGAGCATCGAGAAGTGGCGCGAGTTCCCTTACTCGGCGGTCAGCCATCACGGCGCGCGCTGCTGCGACATCGCGCGCGAGTGGGTGCTGGCGATTGACTTCTCGCAGCTCAACGGCGGGAGCCCCATGACCGGCCCGCGCTGGCTGCGGCAGAAGTACACTTGGGGGCCTTCGCCGTGGCCGATGCACTGGTGCGAGGCGGTCGAGCGGAAGACTTTGGACTGCGGCGCGCTCGCCTCGCTCGCGCACGAGGTCTACACCGCGCGCGGCGTCCGCAGCTTCCCCGCGCAGTTCATCCAGCAGTACACGGGTGAGGCCACCTGCCACTGGCGGCAGAAGTGGACGGACGACGAGTGCTCGCCGCACTGGATCGAGGACGACCTGATCTACCACGAGGGCAACGCCGTCTTAACACGCGGCGACGAGATCAAGCTGTGGGACGCGAGCGCCGGCTGGTGGGTCAACCCCAAGCAGTTCGGCGGCTACGGCGGCGTCGTCGCCCTCAAAGTCTTCGCCCCGGCGGCGGGCGCGCCCGCGGTCTTCCGGTGGGGCACGCACCTCATCGAGCCGAACCGCTGGCACGAGATCGACCGGGCGCGCGCCGACTTCGCCGCCCAAGACATCGACGACGGCGCGGCCGTCGCCGCCCACGCTTAAACCAACTTAACCTCAAACGTCTGAAGGCCCGCGCCTCGCCGTTGAAGTAACGGCGAGGCGCGGGCCTTCTCTTTCCGGCCGGTTGATGCGTGTCGTTGCCGGCCCGCCCCTCGCGCCACGCGCGGCGCGCCGCCCGCCCGCCTTAACCGTGTTCGTGGACGTGCGCTTCGTAGTGCGCGGCCTCGGCCCTTTTTGCCATGACGGGCAGCAGCGCCGTCGGCACTTTGGGGAAGGCGTGGTGCAGGTGGTGGTAGGCGAAAGAGGAGACGAC
Source organism: Pyrinomonadaceae bacterium (assembly GCA_036567125.1). Lineage (GTDB taxonomy): Bacteria > Acidobacteriota > Blastocatellia > Pyrinomonadales > Pyrinomonadaceae > JAIVGV01. The sequence continues at coordinate 2,151 of DATCVD010000140.1, forward strand.
CGGCGTCCAGATTTGGGCGACCCGGCCGGCCGTGCGGACGGCCGGGTGCT
>DATCVD010000141.1:0-2438 GCA_036567125.1 Pyrinomonadaceae bacterium
CGCTGCGCGAATACCTCGACGAGTTCGTCCGCGCGCCCGTGACCCTCGTCTTCGGCGCGATGCGCGACAAGCAGTTGGCCGAGATCGCCGCCGCCGTCTTCCCCGCCGCCGCGCGGCTCGTCCTGACGCGCGCCGACAACCCGCGCTCCGCCGCGCCCGAATCACTCGCCCCGCTCGCGGCACAGCATCTCGACGGCCGGCCGGTCTCGCTCGCGCCCACGGCCGCCGGGGCGCTGCGGCTCGCGCGCGAGCTGACGCCGCCCGGCGGACTCGTCTGCGTGACCGGCTCGCTCTACCTCGTCGGTGAGGTCAGGGCCGCGCTGGCGGAAGCGGGTTGAATTGTTCGCGGATTTGGGTATGATGTGCCGGCGCTTCCGGGCGCGCGGCAAGCTCCCGGCACGTCCCGCCGCCCTCGCATTCGGCCCTGCGACGACCGCGACGGTGCCACCGGCAGTCGCCCCGAGCCCACACCCCGTCCACGCGAAGGAGCAAACGATGGCAACCCCCAACCCTGACTCCACACTTCCGTCGGAGCAGCAGGGCCGCTCGTATCTGGAGTTCATGCTGGTCGTGATCATGCTCGGCGTGCTCACCATCCTCATCATTTTGGTGCTGTGGACGCCGCTGATCGAAAACAACCCCTGCATGCCCGCGTCCGCCGCCAACGCCAACCAAACCGCCGCGGCTAACAACACTAACCAGCCGCAGCCCGCCGCCAACGCCAACACCGCCGAGGGCAACGCGAACGTCAACGCGAACGTCAACACGAACGGCAACACCAACCGTAGCGGCAACGTCAACGCGAACGTCAACGCGAGCGGCAGCGGCAACGTCGGCGACGCCGGCACCACCGCCCTGATCGAGCAGCTCCGCAACGACCGCGACATCCGCCAGCGGGCCGACTGCCTCGAATACAGCCGCGGCATTCTGGATCGCCGGAAAGACATTCTGGCGATCATCCTGACGGCCTTCGGCGCGTGGGTGGGCGCGGGCGCGGCCTACTTCTTCGGCCGCGAGAACCTGCGCGTGGCGGCCAACAGCCTGCTGCGGATGCAGAGCCAGTCGACGACCGAGCGCCTGCGCACGACGACGATTGCCGAAGTCCCGCCCAAGCCGCTCGACTGGCTGATCAAAAAGTCGCAGACCGTGGGCGAGGTCTATGACAAGCTGCGGGCGGAGTCGGAGCGCTGGTTCGTCCCCGTCGTGCACGAGGACACCGGCGCGCTGCTCACCGTCATCGAGGAGGAGGCTCTCTACCGCTACATGATCGACGAGTCGGGGGCGACGGGAGTGGAGGAGGGCGAAGAGGGAGGCGAGGGCGAAGGCGAGTTGGAGTCGCCGCCGTCGCCGCCGGCCGCGCCGCGCGACCGAACCGTCGAGGAGCTGATCAACCACATCAACACGTCGGAGGAGTTCGTGCGCTACCGCCGCGTCTTCGTCCGCGTGAAAATGGAGACGAGCGTCGAGACGGCTAACGAGCAGATGGATCGGCAGGGCATCTACCTCGCCATCGTGGTTAGCGACAAGGACAAGCCGACCCACTTCATCACGACCGCGGAGGTGCGCAAGCTGTTGCTCAAGACGGACTGACCGCACCCGGCGGCCGGCGACTCCGGCGGCCGGAGTTTCTGTTATCATCGCGCGCGGGGGTCAGGGGCGATGGACACGTCGGACAAAGAAGCACCCGAAGTCATCTCCAGCGAGGACGTGTTCCGCGGGCGCGCCTTCACGGTCTCGGTGGATCGCGTGCGCGAGCAGGGGCACGAGTACCCGCGCGAGGTCGTGCGCCACCCCGGCAGCGGCGTCGTCCTGCCGCTGCACGACGACGCGACCGTCTCGCTCGTGCGGCAGTACCGCCACCCGGCCGTCAAGTACCTGCTGGAAGCGCCGGCCGGCAGCCGCGGCCCGTTCGAGTCGCCGGAGGACTGCGCACGGCGCGAGTTGGAGGAGGAGCTGGGGCTGGTCGCGGGCCGCTTGGAACTGCTCGCGGAGTTCTTCGTCTCGCCCGGCTTCTGCGCCGAGAAGATGTGGCTCTACCTCGCGTCCGAGCTGACCGAGACGAAGGCCCGCCCCGAAGAGGACGAGTTCCTCGAAGTCGTCCGCCTCCCCCTCGCCCGCGCCCTCGAAATGGTCTCGACCAACGAGATCGAAGACGCCAAGACGATCATCGGCCTCACCCTCGCCGCAAAGACCGCGAGTCGTTAAAAGCCGTGAATCGTGAATCGTGAATCGTAAATAGAAACTGCTTTCTTCGATTCACGATTCACGATTCACGATTCACGAGTCTTTGCCTTTTCGCTTTCCGGTTGTTTACACTCGCAGGCAACGTGAGCACACCGACAGACGAGCGCGCCGGGTTCGATCCCAACACGCCGGACATCCGGCACGACGCCGCCGCGCCCGCGCCGGGCGAGGCCGGCACGTTCGCCCCGCCGCAG
>DATCVD010000142.1:0-4018 GCA_036567125.1 Pyrinomonadaceae bacterium
GCGCCCGGATCGGCCTTCTTCGGCGGGACGGCTCTGGCCTTCGCGCCCGGTTCTTCCGCCTTACGAGCCGCCGAGGCGCGACTTGACGATCTCGCTCACCGCGCGCCCGTCAGCCGCGCGGCCGGCGAGGCGCGCCTGCGCGGCCTTCATCACCGCGCCCATCTCCTTCATCGAGGCCGCGCCCGTCTCCCTGATCGCCTCCTCGACCGCGCGCTCGATCTCCTCGCGCGTCGCGGCCCGCGGCAGGTACCCCTCGATGACAGCGATCTCGGCCCGCTCCTTCTCGGCCAAGTCGCGGCGTCCGCCGCGCTCGTACTGCTCGACCGAGTCCCGGCGCTGCTTGACGAGCGACTGCAACAGTTTCGTCGTCTCCTCGTCGGTCGGCTCCGCGCCGCGCTCGATCTGGCGGTTCATCATCGCCGCCTTGACCATCCGCAGCGTCGAGAGCCGCGGCGCGTCCTTCGCCTTCATCGCGGCCGTCAAGTCATCGGTGATTCGCTGTTTGAGGCTCACTGCACTGATCCCTTTCCGTTTGCGTGCCCGTTCGAGCGCGCGAGGTGCGCCTTGAGGAAGCGGCCGGTGTGGGAGTCTTTGGCGCGCGTGATCTGCTCGGGCGTGCCGGTGGCGACGAGGCGGCCGCCGGCGTCGCCGCCTTCGGGGCCGAGGTCGATGAGGTGATCGGCCGTCTTGATCACGTCGAGGTTGTGCTCGATGACGACGAGCGAGCCGCCCGCCTCGACGAGCGTGCGGAAGGCGGCGAGCAGCTTGTTGATGTCCTCGAAGTGGAGGCCGGTGGTCGGCTCGTCGAAGATGTAGAGCGTGCGCGCGCCCGTCCGCTTCGAGAGGAAGGAGGCGAGCTTGATGCGCTGCGCCTCGCCGCCCGACAGGGTCGTCGCCGACTGGCCGAGGCGGAGGTAGCCGAGGCCCACGTCGTCTAAAACGCGCAGGCGGTTGTGAATCTTGTTCACGTCGCGGAAGAAGTGCATCGCCTCGCGCACCGTCATGCTGAGCACGTCGTTGATGTTCTTGCCGCGGTAGCGCACGTCCAAGACGGTCTGCTTGAAGCGCGTGCCCTTGCACTCTTCGCAGACGAGTTCCACGTCGGCCAAAAACTGCATCTCGACCGTGACCGTGCCGTCGCCCTCGCACACGTCGCAGCGCCCGCCCGGCACGTTGAAGGAGAAGTGCGAGGCGTCGAGACCCTTGGCCTGCGCGTCGCGCGTCGCCGCGAAGACCTCGCGCACCGCGTCGTAGGTCTTGATGTAGGTGACGGGGTTCGAGCGCGGCGTGCGGCCGATGGGCGACTGATCGACTAGGACGACGTCGTCCAAGTGCTGCCCGCCTTCGAGCTTCGAGAACGCGCCGACGTGGCCCTGCCACTCGCCGCGCTGCTTCTTGAGGCCGGCGAACAGCACGTCGTGGACGAGCGTCGACTTGCCCGACCCCGACACGCCGGTGATGCAGACGAACATCTCAAGCGGGATGTCGACGTCAATGCCTTGCAGGTTGTGCTCGCTCGCGCCGCGCACGGCGATGCGCTTCTTGCCGGGCGCGCGCCGCTGCTTCGGCTCCTTGATCTCGGCCTCGCCGCGCAGGTAGCGCCCCGTCAGCGTCGCAGAGTCTTTCAGCAGGCCCGCGAAGTCGCCCTCGAAGACGACGCGGCCGCCGAGTTCGCCGGCCGCCGGGCCTACGTCCAAGATGTGATCGGCGGCGCGCATCATGTCGGGGTCGTGCTCGACGACGAGGACGGTGTTGCCGATGTCGCGCAGGTTGTGCAGCAGGCTGATGAGCCGCTCCGAGTCGCGCGGGTGCAGGCCGATGGACGGCTCGTCCAAGACGTAGAGCGCGCCGACGAGCGCCGAGCCGAGGTTCGTCGCGAGTTGGATGCGCTGCGACTCGCCGCCCGAAAGCGTCGAGGCGAGGCGGTCGAGCGTCAGGTAATCCAGCCCGACATCGACGAGGAAGCGCAGCCGCCGCCGGATTTCAAACAGGACTTTGTCGGCGATGGCCGACTGTTCTTCCGAGAGTTCGAGCGCGTCGAAGAACAGCGCCGCCTCTTTGACGGGCAGCTGGCTGACCTCGGGCAGCGTGCGGCCGCCGACTCGCACGTCGCGCGCCTCCTGACGGAGCCGCCCGCCGTTGCAGTCCGGGCAGAGCGTGTAGCCGCGGTACTTGGCGAGGAAGACGCGGACGTGCAGCTTGTACTTCTTCGTCTCCAGCCACGCGAAGAAGCCCTTCACGCCGGCCCAGCCGCCTTTGCCTTCGACGACGGCGCGCTGCTGCTGCTTCGAGAGCGACGCGAAGGGGACGTTGGCGGGGATGCCTTCGGAGCGGCAGAAGCGGCGCAGTTCCGTGCGCGCCCAGTCGTACTGCGGCTTCGTCCACGGCTCGATCGCGCCCTCGTCGAGCGAGAGTTGCGGGTTCGGGATGACGAGGTCGAGATCGAGGCCGATGGTGTTGCCGAAGCCCTGACAGGTGGGGCACGCGCCGAACGGGTTGTTGAAGCTGAAGAGGCGCGGCTCGGGCTGCGCGTAGACGGTGCCGTCGTACTTGCACTCGAAGCGTTCGGAGAATTTCAGCGTGCGCGGGGTCTCCTCGGCGGTTTGGACGAACGCCGCGCCGTGGCCCTCGACGAAGCAGGTTTCGAGCGAATCGACGAGGCGGGCGCGCACGTCCTCGCGCGCGGCGAGCCGGTCGATGAGGACGAACACGTCCGTGAAGTCGGGCCTCGTGTAGTCGTCGGGCGTGCGCAGCTCAATCGTCTCGCCGCGGCTGAACAGGCGCGTGAAGCCGCGCTGCATCAGGCTCATCAGGTGCGCGACGATCTGCTGGCGGCTGACCGCACCACCGTCTTCCGACTTTTTCTTGCGCGACTTCGCGGCCTTCGCGCCGTTGCCGTTCTCCTCGACGCGCATCCCGGCCTCGGCGGGGAAGAGGACGTAGAAGCGCGCGCCCTCGGCGAGCGCCGAGAGAGTTTCCGCGGCGGCCGATTCGGGCGAGTCCTTGTTGACTTCGCGTTGGCAAACGCGGCAGTAGGTCGTGCCGACGCGGGCGTAGAGGAGCCGCAGGTAGTCGTAGATTTCGGTCTGCGTGCCGACCGTCGAGCGCGGGTTGCGCGTCGAGTTCTTCTGCCGGATGGCGATGGCCGGCGGGATGCCGCGCACCTCGTCCACGTCCGGCTTGTCCATGCGCTCCAAGAACTGCCGCGCGTAGGACGACAGCGACTCGACGTAGCGGCGCTGGCCCTCGGCGTAAACCGTGTCGAAGGCGAGCGACGACTTGCCCGAGCCGCTGACGCCGGTGACGACCGTCAGCCGCTCGATGGGGATCGAGAAATCTACGTTCTTAAGGTTGTTGACGCGCGCGCCGCGCACCGTGATCGCTTCTTCTGTCATCTCGAAAAACAGCCCGGCCCGCACGGTCAGCTTTCGGGAGCGCGTGCGAACCGCACATTGTAACCCGAAGCCGCGCCCGAACGAAATTGCGGGATTCGGGCCGCGGATCGCTGACGATGAAGATGCGGATAGACGCCGCGCCGCCCGCCCGGCGCGGCGGGCCGCGTTAACCCAACCTCCCCGCGCCTTCAGCGCCGCGGGAATCCGCAACGTGCGTCCCGCGATCTTGCTGATACAATGCGCCGCCGATGACGACCCGCCCCTCATGCGCGCGCGCGACGCCCGACGGCGCGCAGTTCCGCCCCGCCTGCGGCACGCGCCTCGCGGCCGACTCCCTAAACTGCGCGCCAAAAACTGAAGGCGGGGGCCGTCTGACTCAAGACGACCTCCCGCCTTCAGTTTTGTAATTGCCGCCGACGGTTTTGCTGACAGCTAACGGCTAATCGCTAACAGCCTCTTTTCACCAGCGCGCGTCGTAGCGCGCGAGGGCGGCGCGCCAGCCGGCCGGCGTGATTTCGCCGAGCAGCGGGAGCGCGCCCTCGTAGGTGAGCGGCGCGTCGTGCGGGCGGCGGACGCGGTAGGTGTGACCCGTGGGCGAGGCGACGCTCAGCCGGACGCAGTCG
>DATCVD010000143.1:0-9352 GCA_036567125.1 Pyrinomonadaceae bacterium
CGCCGCCGCCCGCGCGGCCGACTTGGACGCGCGCGGGGCGCAGAAGCTGCGCGCCGATCTTGTAGCCGCGCGAGTACTCGGCCGTCACCGTGTTGTCGCGTTCGGGTTCGACTTCCGTAGTGTCAACGGCCTCGTGCAGTGCGGGGTCGAACTCGCGGCCGACCGACTCGACCGGCTCGACGCCCGCCGCCGCGAGCGCCGACTCGAAGCCGGAGAGCGTGCCGCGCAGGCCGTCGAGCAGACTGTCGAGCGTGCCGCCCTGCTCGGCCGCGTCGAGCGCGCGCCGCAGGTTGTCGACGACGGGCAGCAGGGAAGTGATGAACGCGGCCTTCTCCCGCGCCACGCGCTCGTCGGCGTTGCGGTTCAGGCGGCGGCGCACCTCGTCCGTCTCGCGCTGGAGTTCGGCGCGCACCTGCTCGAAGCGCGACTGCACGTCCTGAGCCTTCTGCTCGGCCGCGCGCGTGCGCGCCTCAAGCTCCTCGACGTACTTCGGCTTGAGGCTCGGCTCCTCGGCCGCCGCCTCGTCGACCCTCACGCCCTCGGCCTCGTCGAAGTGCACGCGCCTCCGGTCGCGCACGCGCACGCCGCCCTGCTCCTCGCCCTCCGCGTCGCGCCGCTCAGGCTCCTCCGCCCTCTGCCTCTTCTGCATAACTGCTTCGCTTGACCCCTCGAAGAAAGATAGCAAACGGGAGCGTAAATCGTGAATCGTAAATCGTGAATAGAAAAAGCCGTCTTCATCCATTCACGATTTACGATTCACGATTCACGTCTCTTGCCCCCTACTTAATCTCGATCTTGACTTTGCCCGACGGCCGCGCGGCGCGCTTCGGCAGGCGCAGGCGCAGGACGCCGTCCTTGTACTCGGCCGCGACGCGCTTCTGATCGACCGCCGGCGGGAGCGGGCCGAAGCGGCTGACGAAGCGGCCCGACGGGCGGTTGCCGCGCCCGCGCCGGTGGCCCTCGTCCGGGGCGCGCTCGCCGCGCACGGTCAGGCGGTTGTCGTCGATGCTCACGTCGAGCGACGCGCGTTCGATGCCGGGCAGATCGACGGCGATGACGAACGCGCCGTCGGTCTCGTAAACGTCCGCGGCCGGCGACCAGTCGGCGCGCTCGATGTCGTCTTCGCGCGCGGCGTCGCGCCGCTGGCTGGCGTCGACGCCGGCGTCCTCGAAGAGTCGGTTCAGGCGATCTTGCAGGGCGGCGTAGTCGCGCCAGTCGCCCCAGTTGTTGTGCGCCATCTTCGGGCCTCCCGGTTTGCGGCCGCCGGACGCGAACAGGGGGAGCGCGAAAGCGCGCGCGCCGGGGCCGCAGGTTTTGCCTCTGGTCATGAATTCCCCCGCGGCGTCAGGCCGCCGTCACGGCGGCCGCCTCCGCGTCGAAGCGCATCTCGTCGCCCTCGGCCGAGACGCGCACGGTCTGGCCCGGCAGCACCTCGCCGCGCAGCAGCTTCGACGCGAGCGGGTTCTGCACGAGCGTCTGGATGGCGCGCTTCAGGGGGCGCGCGCCGTAGAGCGGGTCGTAGCCCTCGCGCGCGAGCAGCGCGCGGGCCGAGTCGTCGAGCACGATCGAGATGTTGCGCTCTTGCAGCAGCGCGCGCAGCCGTTCGAGTTGCACGTCGATGATGCGGCCGATCTGATCGCGCGACAACTGGCGGAAGATCACTATGTCGTCGATGCGGTTCAGGAACTCCGGCTTGAAGTGGCCGCGCAGCACTTCGAGCACGGCCCCGCGCACCTGACCCTCGTCGTCGGCGACCGCCTGAATCTCGCGCGAGCCGAGGTTCGAGGTCATGATCAAGACCGTGTTCTTGAAATCAACGGTGCGCCCCTTCGAGTCGGTCAAGCGGCCGTCGTCGAGGATTTGCAGCAGCACGTTGAACACGTCCGGGTGCGCCTTCTCGATCTCGTCGAAGAGGACGACCGAGTAGGGGCGGCGGCGCACGGCCTCGGTCAGCTGCCCGCCCTCCTCGTAGCCGACGTAGCCCGGCGGCGCGCCGATCATGCGCGCGACCGCGTGCTTCTCCATGTACTCGGACATGTCGAGCCGGATCATCGACCGCTCGTCGTCGAACAGAAACTCTGCGAGCGCGCGCGCCGTCTCCGTCTTGCCGACGCCCGTGGGGCCGAGGAAGATGAACGAGCCGACGGGCCGGTTCGGGTCTTGCAGCCCCGCGCGCGCGCGGCGCACGGCGTTCGAGACGGCCGTTAAAGCCTCGTCCTGCCCGATGACGCGCTGGCCGAGTCGCCCCTCCATCGTGACGAGTTTCTGCATCTCGCCTTCGAGCATCTTCGAGACGGGGATGCCCGTCCACTTGGCGACGACGAGCGCCACGTCCTCCTCGTCAACCTCCTCCTTGAGCATCACGCCGTCGCGCTGCAACTCGGCGAGCTTGGCCTGCTCGGCGTTCAAAGTCCGCTCCAACTCCGGGATGCGGCCGTACTGCAACTCGGCCGCGCGCGCCAGATCGCCCGCGTTGCGCGCCTGATCCAGTTGCAGGCGCAGCTGCTCAAGCTCGTTCTTGGCCTCGCGCATCCGCTCGATCTCTTCCTTCTCGGACTGCCACTTGGCCTTCATCCCCGAAGCCTTCTCGCGGAGGTCTGCGATGCGCTGCTCGATGTCGCGCAGCCGCGCCTTCGAGCGCTCGTCCTCTTCGCGCTGCAGGGCCTGCCGCTCGATTTCGAGTTGCAGGATTTCGCGCTCCAGCACGTCGATCTCCTGCGGCAGCGAGTCGATCTCGATGCGCAGGCGCGAGGCCGCCTCGTCGATGAGGTCAATCGCCTTGTCGGGCAGGAAGCGGTCGGTGATGTAGCGGTTCGAGAGCGTCGCCGCGGCGACGATGGCCGAGTCCTTGATGCGGACGCCGTGGTGGACTTCGTAACGCTCCTTCAGCCCGCGCAGGATCGCGATGGTGTCCTCGACCGTCGGCTCGCCGACGTAAACCTGCTGGAAGCGGCGCTCCAGCGCGGCGTCCTTCTCGATGTGCTTCTTGTACTCGTTGAGGGTGGTCGCGCCGACGCAGCGCAGCTCGCCGCGCGCGAGCGCCGGCTTCAGCATGTTCGACGCGTCAATCGCGCCCTCGGCCGCGCCCGCGCCGACGAGCGTGTGCAGCTCGTCGATGAACAGGACGATCTGCCCCTTCGCGTTCTCGATCTCTTTCAAGACCGCCTTCAGGCGATCCTCGAACTCGCCGCGGTACTTCGCGCCCGCGAGCATCGAGCCGAGGTCGAGGCCGACGAGCCGCTTGTTGCGAAGTGTTTCCGGCACGTCGCCCGAAATGATGCGCTGCGCGAGCCCTTCGACGATGGCCGTCTTGCCGACGCCCGGCTCGCCGATCAGGACGGGGTTGTTCTTCGTGCGGCGCGAGAGCACTTGGACGGTGCGGCGGATCTCGTCGTCGCGGCCGATGACGGGGTCGAGCTTGCCCTGCCGGGCGAGGTCGGTCAGGTCTTTGGCGTACTTCGTGAGCGCCTGATAGTTGGCCTCGGCGTTCTGGTCGGTGATGCGCGAGCCGCCGCGCATCTCGCCGACGACTTTCAGCAGATCGTCGCTGCTGACGCCGTGCTGCCGGAGGATGCGGCCGGCCGCGCCGTCCTTCTCGTCGGCGATGGCGACTAGAAGATGCTCGGTCGAGACGTACTCGTCCTGCATCTTCTCGGCCTGCTTCTGCGCCGACTGGAAAACTTGCGTGGTGCGCGGGCTGAAATACTGCTGGCCGCCCTGCACTTTGGGCTGGCGCGCGATCTCGGCCTGCACGTCGTTCAAAACAACTTGCAGGTTCGCGCCGAGCTTGCCGAGGAGCGGGCGCACGATCCCCTCGCTCTGTTCGAGCATGGCGAGCAGCAGGTGCTCCGGCTCGACCGACTGGTGCTGGTTGCGCTCGGCGATCTCGACCGCCGACTGGACGGCCTCCTGCCCGCGCAACGTGAAACGATCTAGACGCATGTTTGCTTAAAACCCACTTCCCGGCGAACCCGCTTCCCCCGACGCCCCGGCCCGCGAACCCGCGCGTGCTGATTCATGAACTCGCGCGCGGGACGGCGGGCGGAAGTGTCCGCCGCGCAACGTCCCGCGCTGGCTCACACGGTCTTCCTGACTACTTCGGTCGCGCGCCGCGCCTCAGCGCCCCGCAGCCTTCCCCTTGCCGGCCGTCCGCGGCTCTTCGGCCCTCGCCTCGATGGTGCGGGGCTGAGCGCCTTCCGCGCCCTCGCCGGCGATCTCGATGCGGCGGGCCTTGACCTCTTCGCGCTTCTGGAGGACGACCCTCAGCACGCCGTTCTTGTACTCGGCCGCCGCGTTCTCGGCCGAGACGGTCTGCGGCAGCGTGAAGGAGCGCGTGAACTGCCCGTAGGCGCGCTCGACGCGGTGGTAGTTGTCGCCCTCGTCGCGCTTCTCGAAGCGGCGCTCGCCCCGAAGCGTCAGGACGTTGTTCTCGACCGTCAGCTCGAAGTCTTCGCGGTTCATGCCCGGCAGCTCGGCTTCGAGGATGATGTTGTCCTTGTTCTCGTAGATGTCAACGCTGGGCGTCCAAGCGCCGCGGGCCATCCCTTCGTCGCCGAAGCCGCGCGTCATGCCCGACGAGAACAGGCGGTTGACCTCGTCCTGAAGGGCGCGCAGGTCACGGAACGGATCGTAACGGGTGATCGACATGATTCACTCTTCCTCCCTTCACAGAATTAAGAGTTAGAAATTGTCAGCCAAAAACCAACTTCCGAACCTGATTCGGTTGGCTGAGCGTGGCGACATAATAATACCTGAGTCCCTCATTGTCAAGTCTCCAATTTCCTCGAAATTTCACCAAATTCAAACCAACAGGCGAACGTATAATGTTCGGCCAAAGCAACTCCTCCATAAAAATGTGACTAGAAAATTTGCGGAAACGGCGTATTATATTCAGGGATTAGCCCGATTCGGTTTTTTAAAATTATGCCGCTCCGCCGCCGGGGGCGAGTCTTTAAAGGTAATGCTGGACGAGAAGGACGAGAAGATTCTGGAGATTTTGCAGCGCGACGGACGCACGACGAACGTCGAGCTGGCGCGGCTGGTCGAGTTGACGCCGTCGGCGACGCTGGAGCGCGTCCGCAAGTTGGAAGAGCGCGGCTTCATTAAAGGCTACGCGGCGTCGCTCGACCCGCAGGCCGTGGGCTTGGGGCTGCTGGCCTTCATCTTCGTGCGCGCCGACGACGACGCGGAGGTTTTCGCGGGCGCGGAGGGGACGGCCGAGGGGCTGGCCTCGCTGCCTTCGGTGCAGGAGGTGCACCACCTCGCGGGCGAGGACTGCTTTCTCGTCAAGGTGCGCGCGCGCGACACGGACGACCTGTTCCGCGTGCTGAAAGAGGAGTTCGGCCGGTTCAAGTCGATCCGCTCGACGCGGACGACCATCGTGCTCAAGACGGTCAAGGAATCGCAGCGCCTGCCGGTGAAGCGGAACAGGGGGTGAGATCGATGGCGCGGAGGGAGAAGATTCTGGCTTACGGCTCGTGGCTCGCTGTCTGCTTCTTCTGGGGGACGACTTATCTGGCGATCAGGGTGGGGCTTGAGACCCTGCCGCCGACGCTGTTCGGCGGCCTGCGCTTCCTGCTCGCCGGGACGGCGCTGCTCGCCTTCGTCCTCTGGCGCGGGGAGCGGCTGCCGCGCGGGCGCGAGTGGTGGAAGCTGGGGCTGGTGGGCGTGCTGCTCTTGGGCGTCGGGAACGGCGTGGTGGTGTGGGCCGAGCAGTGGATTTCGAGCGGGATGACGGCGCTGCTGATCTCGACCTCGCCGTTCTGGGTGGTGGGCGCGGAGCGTCTGGGGCGCGGCGGCGAGCGCGCGGGGGCGAACGTCCTGCTCGGCATGCTGTTGGGGTTCGCGGGGATGGCGCTGCTGGTCGGCCCGGAGCTGTTCGGCGCGCAGTTGGACGCGCGCTTCCTGCTCGGCCTCGTGCTGTTGCAGGTGGGGTGCGCGTCGTGGTCGGGCGGGAGCGTGTTCGCGAAGCGGCACCCGACGGAGGTCGCGCCGCTGATGAGCGCGGCGGTGCAGATGCTCGCGGGCGGCGCGGCGCTCGCGCTCGCGGGGACGCTGCGGGGCGAGTGGGCTTCGTTGGAGTTCAGCGGCCGTTCGCTCGGCGCGTTCCTTTACCTCGTCGTCTTCGGCTCGCTCGTCGCGTACACGGCCTACACCTACGCGATCCAGAAGCTGCCGCTGTCGCTCGTCTCGACCTACTCGTACATCAACCCGGTCATCGCCGTGCTGCTCGGCTGGCTGCTGCTCGGCGAGCCGCTGGGCTGGCGCGTGGCGGCGGGCGCGGGCGTCATCCTGTGCGGGGTGGCCGTGGTGAAGGGCGGCGCGCCGCGGCGGGAGACTGAGGACGCCGGGCGCGTGGCCGTCGAACCGAAGGCGTCTGAGGACGGCGCGCGCGCGGCGACGCAGAAAGTCTGTTCGGCGGGCGCGGACTGAAGGCGACTGTCGCGGGCGAGCCGGCGAAAAGTTGAAGGGCGCGGCCCGCGCGGGCCGCGCCCTTCAACTTTTCGCCGGCCGCATTTTCCGCCGCCGGCGTCTAGTCGCGCGGCTGCTTGCGGCGCAGGCCGAAGAACTCGACGACGGAGGCGAAGATGCTGCGCTCGACTTCTTCGACGCGCACGGCCGAGGCGCTGGCGTCGAGGCCGGCCCGCCGCTCGGCGACCGTGTGGCTGAGGGATTCGGCCAGATCGGGGTTGGCGTCGAACAACTGCTTGAGCGCGTCGTGGCCGATCTCCAGCACCTCCGTCTCCTCGGTCGCGACGACGTTGGCCGCGCGCGGCTGCCCCGTCAGCAGCGCCATCTCGCCGAAGAAGTCGCCCTCGGCGAGCGAGGCGACCGTGCGCGGCCGCCCGTTGTCCGCGACGCGCACCTCGACGCCGCCGCGGTTGACGACGAACATCGAGTCGCCCGCCTCGCCCGCGCGGATGATCGACTCGCCGGGCGCGTAGGTGTGGCTCCCCGCGGCCGCGGCCAAGCGCGCCAGCTCCTCCGGTGTGAGCGGCGAGAAGATGTCCACGGCGGAGAGTCGCTCGGTCAGGCGGTCGAGCCGCGTGGCGCGCGACTTCTCGGTGTGCCGCGCCGGGCGGTCGAGGTAGAGCGTCTGCGTCGGGTAGGCGAAGGAGAGGCCGTTGCGGCGGTAGGCGTACCAGATGCGCTGGCGGATGAGCGCGTCCGTGTCGTTGAACTTCGTGTAATCAACGACCCAGTACTTGACCTCGTAATCGACGGCGAAGTCCGCGAGCGCGCGGATGCGGACGATGGGCGTGATGGCCTGCGAGACGTTCTCCACCTCGCGCACGGCCTCGCGGACGACGTGGATCACCTTGGCGGGGGAGTCCGAGTAGATGGCGTTGAAGAGGACGAGCCGCGCGTTCTGGTTCTCGCGCGGGAAGACCTGGATCGACTCCTTCGCGATCTGCGCGTTGCCGAGCAGCACGACGTGGTTCGTGAACGTCCTGACCTTGACGGCCCGCCACGTGATGCTCTCGACCACGCCGGAGAACGCGCCCACCGTGATCACGTCGCCCAGCTCGAACGGCCGGTCGGCTTGCAGCGACAGCCCCGCGAAGAGGTTGCCGAGCGTCTCCTGCAGGGCCAAGCCGAGGATGACGCCGACGACGGCCGACCCCGACAGCAGCGCGCCCAGCGACAGGTCGGGGAAGACCCACTTGAGGACGAGCGCGGTGAGCAGGACGTAGGCGATCAGCGCGAAGATGTCCTGCACGAAGCGCGGCGTCTCGCGCACGCGGCGCAGGCGCGGCAGCAGCTCGAAGACGAGCGCGCTCCCCAGCCGGACGCCGAGCACGACGACGCACAGCCACAGCGCGAGCCGCGCGAGGCTGTGGAGCAGGCCGTAGTTGCGCGCCGCGCCCTCGTACCGCTTGCGCGTCTCCTCGGCGAGCGCGTCGAGCTCCGCCCGGCTCAGGGCGGCGGGCGCGAAGGTGGGCAGGAAGTAGTAGAGCAGCGCGAAGAAGGCGAGCGCGGCGAGCGGCAGGGCGAGCCTTCTTCTGAGCGGGGCGCGGGCCATAGGTAGTTTGACGGCGTACGGACTTGCGAGTCGTCTGAAGTGAATCGGCGTCGGGCGTTCTGCCCCGGACGGGCGCGGCCCGGCCGCGCGCGTCAGTCGCCGATGATCGTCAGCACGATGAGCGCGACCGAGAGCGTCGAGACCGCGCCCGCGATCAGCCACGCGGCGGCATTATAGACGCGCCCGTTCGCGTACGCACCCATCAACTCTTTGTCCGACGCGAGCCGCAAGACCGCGACGAGGATGACGGGCAGCAGCAGCCCGTTGACGAACTGCGTGAACAGCAGCACGCGGATCACGGGCAGACCGGGCAGCATGGCGACGAACGCGCCCGCCGCGACGAGGAAGGTGAAGATGCCGAGGAAGATCGGGGCCTCGCGGAACGTGCGCGAGACGCCCTTCTCGAACCCCAGCGCCTCGCTGATCGAGTAGGCGGTGGCGAGCGGCAGCACGCCGACCGCGAGCATCGCCGCGCCGAGCAGCCCCGTCGCGAACAGGACTTGCGCGAACTTGCCCGCGACTGGTTCGAGCGCGCGCGCCGCGTCGGCCGCCGTCTCCACGTCCACGCCGCGCACGTGCAGCGTCGCCGCCGCCGAGACCACGATGAACGCGGCGATGAGGACGGCGAAGACGGTGCCGCCCCACACGTCGGCGCGCACGAGCGGGTAGTCTTCCTTCCTGACGTTCTTCTCCGCGACCGACGACTGCACGAAGACCTGCATGAACGGCGTGATGGTCGTGCCGATCAAGACCATCACCATGTAGAGGTAGCCCGGCTCGAAGCTGAAGCTCGGCCGCGCGAACTCGCGCCCCACCTCGCGCCAGTCCGGCCCGGCGAGGAACGCCGACACGATGTAGCCGAGGAAGACGAGCGACATCAGCAGGAAGACGCGCTCGACCCGCTTGTACGATCCCCTGACGACGAGCCACCAGATGGCCGCCGCCGCGAGCGGGACGGAGTAGAGGCGGCTGACGCCGAACATCTCGGTCGCGGCGGCGATGCCGACGAACTCCGAGACGATGACGCCCGTGTTCGCCACGAACAGCGCCAGCATCACCAGCATCGTCCAGCGCACCCCGAACTGCTCGCGGATCAGGTCGGCCAGCCCCTTCCCCGTCACGACGCCCATCCGCGCGCACATCCCCTGCACCAGCCCGAGGCTGACGGCGATGGGCACTAGAATCCACAGCAGCGAGTAGCCGTAGCGCGCGCCGACGGTCGAGTAGCTGGCGATCCCGCTCGCGTCGTTCCCCGCGTTGGCCGCGATGATGCCGGGGCCGAGCACCGCGAGGTACGCCACGAGGCCGCGCCGCTGCCCCGCCGCGCGC